>CAJYHH010000895.1 GCA_913773825.1 Candidatus Sericytochromatia bacterium
ATTTGGCGGCTAACTCGTATTGAACACTTAAATCAAGCTGATTCAGCTGGGCCTGTTGGCTGTCAGTCAGTTCGAGTTGTTTAACCATGATGGCCACTGACATCAGGCGATTAGCGGTTTTGGTTGAAATCTGGAGATTTTCTTTCAGCCAGGGAATAAAATGCCCATGTCCCAGCTGGTCTTTGGCCTGTAGCAGCATTTGTCCGGCAATCAGAATCTCACGCGGAGAATGAATCAGATGTTGCCTGAGTGTCTGAGCCAACTCAGCCAATTTAAATTCTGAATCGATCTGGCTATCAGCTGACAATGGCCTCAGCTGGGACAAAAGGATTCTGGGGATGTTTCAGATTCTAATCGTGCGGGCTGTGCTCTAAGCCATTCCATCGTTAAAACCGATTGAGCCAGTGAGGGATCTGCTGCCATCAGATTCTCTCCTTGCAATAGATTGAAGGGCTGGGTACTCGCAAGCAGGTCCCAGTACGGGTAACGTTCACGGTACCCATGCACTTGGCATTTATCCCTAAGCTCTAGCTTAACACAATAGATTAAGATTATTTAAAAAATTAATCTATTAGACTCTGAATCTATCTTCTGCGCTCTGAATCTCCATCTATTAGAATTTACACGCTTAAAGCTTTAAATAATCTTGCTGAAACTGTTGCGCCATCTGGGTAACAGACTGACGGGGATTTTGTAATTTGCTTAAGCTGGGCCAGACAGAATGTAAATACGCTTCAATCAATCGCGTTGCGCCAACGACTAAAGTCGGTAAAACCTCGCGCCGATCACTCCACTGTTGGTAGGTATAAATCAGCTTGTCCTGCCTGACTTGCAGACTACCCAAAGGGGCAGCAGCATTAAGCGTTAGCAGCAATTCAGCCAAGCGCGGCATTTGATCAGGGCCAAAGGTCCAGGGCATTTGTGTGCTCAGCTGCAGCTTCCAGGCCAGTTCATTGGTTGGCCGTTCAGGGTAAAGAGCGACTAATACTTCATTCAGCACAATCAGCTCAAGTTTGAGCGGCACAGCGGCTAAGCTCACAATCAGGCTTTCACAGAGCGGGGGCAGCGCAGCGGGTGTATATTCAGCCTGGTAACCTACAAATTCAAAGGCCTGACTCAGAGATTCAAAATAACTTTGGGTCATGGCCGGGTTTTTCCTTGGCTCAATTTTGTTTGAATCACATCTAAGGCTTCACCCTGCCAATAAACATCCAGCCATTCTAAAAGCTGTTCAGCGCACCAGATCAGGCGTTCACTCATTTCAACCATCACTGGACTCAGCAGACTTCCGGGTTGCCACAGCAGGGTGTTGCGTAAATAAAAGCCTGTGCGCGGCACATAGCCAAACTGGCCAACTGGCACTAAAGCGTTAAGGGCTAGCACCAGCTGGGGCAATTCAGCAATTTGTTTGGGCTTAAGCGGTAGTTTCAACACCGGCAGGGCCAGAAAAAATTGCAGCATCTGAGCTTCAGGTAAATTCTCATCGCCCTTAAGCTTTTGCGCTGGCTGCTCAAGCTCTTGATCCCGATTTTGCACCTGAGTTCTAACCTGGGCTCGAACTTGATTCAGCAGACTCAGACGCAGCATCAGGGTGCGGGGCTGTTCAGGTGCAGAGCCTAAAATCAGCAATTCTTCATAAGGATGGCCAGGATGTTCGTCATTCCCAATATACGAGACAGCAAAACCAACATGTTCAAGCAGGCCTTTGAGTTCTTGAATGGCAGTAGGGGTAGAGGTTTGCATTAGCTTAAATACGCCAATCCTAGTTTGCTAATCAGCAGCTCAGCTGCATAAACTTTATCCCCTTTAGTCAGCACTTTCCATTCCTGATCCGTTTGATTCACTTGCAGCACCTCATGCACAAAGTTTTCAGCCGCCTGGCGAATCGGATCTTGATCTGAACGCAAATCTTCAATAATGCCGCGTACAGCAGCTCTGGGAAACTGGCTTTTGAGCGCGTTATCTGCCTGCAAATAAGTCTCATTCACTTGTTCAATCTGATTATCCAGCTCTCCAACGCGGTCTATACCCTCTTGAACATGTGCTTCAAGTCTCTCAACTCGTTGTAAGTTTGAAACATCTGCTGGAACGCCAACTTCGTTTAAAGCCCGTCCTAACAGCCTGTCAGCCTGGTCCAGCTCATAGAGCGCGTCATCAAGCTTAGTTTTGGCCTCACGGACGCTCAAGTCAAGATTCTGAACTTTCAGATCCAGTTGCTGAACCTGCTCTCTGAGTTCCGGCACTTCCTGCTGGCGTGAGATGTAAGTTTCGCGCAATTGTTCAGACTCAAGCTCTAAACCTTTGCTTTGTTCAGCATTCTCTTCAAGTTTAGATTTAAGGATTTCTCGCTGCCGACCTAAGCCGCTTAAGTCTTTTTGAAGATCCCCTACCTGCTGACCGAGTTCAAGCACTTCAGCACTGACTTGTTGATGAAGCTCTTGCAGTTGTTTAAGATCCGTCTCAGGTTTAACGGGTTTTTCTGAGGGTACTTGAGCTTCTAAATCCAGCTCTGGTGGTACATCTGCATCAGCTTCTTGATGAAGAGAGATCGATTGTTCAATTTCAGATAAGCGTTCTGTCGCTCCCGTCAGCTTTAGCTCCAGCTTTTCAAGCGCTTGCTCTGTCTGTTTATAGTCCTCAGCAGTTTGTCCCAGTTGGCGGCTTAGCTGCTGTGCTTGCACGCTAAGCTCGTCCTGCTGAACATCCAGCTCTTTAAGCTCCTCCAGCATCTGAGGCAAAATCTGTTTTTCCAATTTACGCAGGTTTTTGCTGGTCTGATCAAATTCTTGCTCAGCCAGACCTAATTCTTTTCCCAGGTGGGTGTGTAAAGCTTGAGCTTCTTGCCATTGCTCATCTTTTTGCACCAGCTCAACGGCCAAAGGGCGAATATTTTCGAGTTCTTGCTGCAGGGGGCGCAGTTCACTTTGAATCTGTCTTTTTTCTGCCAGCCGCTCGTTGAGTGCTTGTTGATTATCAGCCCGTAAAGTTTCAAGCTCCCGCTCTTTGACGGGCTCTTGTTTAAGCCCATTCAGCTGGTTACTTTTGACCATATATTTTCTCAAACTATTGCCCACGCCGACTAAGCCAGCTGTAGCGGCTAAAGTCCAGCCCACCGGCGTCAAGATCGTTGTCGCAGCCGTAGCACCTAAAAATGAGCCCGATAATAAAGATAAGCCCGACGCCGCCAATAAACCGTTTTTGTATTTAGACACCGTGGCATAACTAGCTTTTTGAGTATTTTCAGATTCCACAAGTTGAGAAACCTGGCGAGTTCCCTGATCACTTTGTTCAGTATGCTGCTGAAGATAGGTCTGAGCACGGCTTAAGCGCCCACTGGCCTCATGCTGAGTGCTGTAGTCCTCATAAGCTCCCAGGCTACCTGTAATCAGCGAGCCGGTTGCGCCAATTGCCTGGGTAAAAATCAGCCCAGACGCAATTCGATTACCGGTCTCTGTCCCTGTAGCGTAGCCTAAAGATAAATTGGTCAGCACCGCATTGGTCAGGCCGTTTAAGCTCGACACCAACCCAAGACCACCTTGCAGCAAGTCCGAATTGCCATCGCTGCGGCGGGCCTGGGCAAAGATTTTTAAAGTAGCCGCTAAATCCTGGTGCAGTTCAATCTGCTGATCCAGCAGTTCATTAAAGCGTTCGGGCGTGATCTGACCTTCTAAATCATCAATTTCCTCAATATGGTCATTTAGAGTTCGGCGGCTGTCTTCAGAGAGGGTTAAATCAGCTGCTTGCAATCCTCGCAACTGATGAATCAAAGTTTGTTTATCCTGCTGAAAGTCTCTGGGTGGAGGCCCTGAATTTTCAACGGGACGATCGACCTGAACAACATCTTCATCAAGCTCATCATCAATGTGAATCACAACCGCATCATCTGGCAGTACATCCTGCTTAAGCGCCTGGAGTTTGGGAATTTCCTCCAGCAGGCCATCAGCAATTTTGTCGACTTCTTTGGCAAATTTGCGCGCACTGCCACCCTCTGATAGTTTCATCACGCTGGATAC
>CAJYHH010000896.1 GCA_913773825.1 Candidatus Sericytochromatia bacterium
CATAGCTGCAGCGTCTGCGCCCGTTTAATTTCGCAAAAGACCTCTCAGGGCGGCACACTCTACGGCGATGGTCGGGCTGTCTGCGGAATCTGCGGGATTACCGAAGTCTCAACCCCTGCTCAGATCAGCCAGATTAAAACAGATGTGCTGGAGCGCTTACAGAGTGTGGGCTTTGACTATATCCCCAATTATATCGCCGTCAACCTGGCGGATCAGCGCTTAATGAATCAACGTCTGGGTGTGCATAAAACCGCCAATAGTCATGGTTATACTAAAACGCTCGAAAAACGCCTAAACGGACAGGTGACACGTGAGCATAGCATTTTTGTGCTTTTTGGTTTACCAAGACTGGTCTTTGCAGGCGTACTCGCCCATGAACTGCTCCATGTCTGGCTCAATGAACGCGGCCTCCAGCACGGGTCCGAAAAAGAAATTGAAGGCTTTTGTAATCTCGGCACCGCTTTGATTTACCAGCAGGACGGCACGCCCTTAGCTAAAGTCTTGTTAGAACGGATGGATAAAGACACAGGACCCGTTTATGGCGATGGTTATCGCTTAATGCTGGCGCGTTTAAACAAACTGGGCTGGCCGGCTCTGATTGCCGCTATGCAGCAACCACCCTCTGGGGTTCAGGCCAGTCTGCAAACCGGTGCCAAGTCAGTCTCTGCGGGCATCACTAAACTCAATCGCTTTATTGATCGCTTTATCTGAGGCTGAAGTCTCAAGCAAGTTTTAAAACTTTTAATGGCATAATGGCAGTATGACTGAAATTTTTCGCCAGACCCTGATTAATCTGACCGCCGATCGCGTGCTCGATCGCCGCGAGCTGACAGACCTGCGCAAAGCCGCTGAGAGCACCCAAAAAGAGGCTCCCGGCAGTGCAGATGCTCAGATTGCTGAGCAAACACTGCGCTTTCTTGAGAGTCATAAAAGCGAAAACAGTTTACGGATGGAGCTGCCCGAAGGCTCAGCTCGTCGCAATCTTGAGTTTTTATTTACCCCGGCTTATGCTGAAACCGATCTCGTACCTGGCAGCACAGCCCGTGAGCAGGTGGCTTATCTCTCGCAGTCTGACAGCCTGAGCGAAACCACCCATGACGGCAATCGCTGTGGCGCAGCCACTTTACTCAGCGCGCATTTACTGATGGGCGGCAGCTTTAACGAAGCCGCTCAACGTCTGGGTTTACCCTCTGATCAGCGCAGCTTTACCTATGGCAACGCCCATCGCGCTCAGGAAAAACTCTATCAGGTCGCCAATAGCGATAGCAATCCCGCTTTAAACGCCGCTTATAGCTATGGCGTTGAACGCGGCACCGGCAAAATTGTCAGCGCTGTCTCAGATGGTGAAATTGCGGTGGGGGCTGCCGCCCTCAAAATGGGAATTCAGCCTCTGCTAGGCTCACATCAAAGCACCCTTAACCAGCGTCGTGAACAGGTCGACAGCTTCTGGCGTGAGCATCCCCAAGGCGTGCTGCAAGTCGGCGTCAATCTTAACACTCAGACAGGTGTATTGAGTCCACCTGACGCCAATAGTGGCAGTGCTCAGAATCATTTTGTTGTGGTCTATCGTCATCAAGGCCAATATGTCATGCTCGATTCTGGCCAGCGCAGCAACGGGACCACCGCTGCAGCCAAGCCGCTTAGCGCCGCTGAATACTCCCGCTTTGTTAATACCAGCACAGGCACTGTTAACGGGCTTTGGCGCCAGTGAATTTGATAAACTTGACTTTCGCTGTCTGCTAAAAGGAGTGATTCGATGACCGAAGTCTTTCGCCAGAGCTTTGTTCAAGCCACTCAGGATCACCTGCTGGATCGCAGCGAGTTAAAGCGTCTGCAAAAAACAGCGGCTCAGGTTCAAAATGAATCACCCACTAGCGAAGACGCCAATACGGCTCAGCAGGTCATGGATTATCTCAATCAACAGCAGAGCACTGCTGATATTTCTTATTCGCTGGCCTCATCTAAACATCCCCCTTTACAGGTTGAGTTTAGTTTTACACCCACTTACACAGAATCAGAGTCTGTAGCTGGCAGCAGCGCATCTGAACAGGTCTCTAATCTTTCTCAGACCGACAGCCTGAGCGAAACCAATGATGACGGTAATCGCTGTGGCGCAGCCAGCATGCTCAGCGCCCATCTGCTTTTGGGCGGCAGCTTTAGCAGTGCCGCTGAAAAACTCGGCATGCCGGCTCAACAGCGCAGCATGACTTATCAAAACGTTCATCTCGCCCAGGAAAAACTCTATGATCGCGTCAACACAGATCAAGAGTCCGGCCTGAGCTCAGGCTTTCGCTTAAGCGCCACACCTGAGGGTAATATCCTCAGCAGCCGCGCCAGTGGCGAAATGGTCAGTGCAGCTCAATTGCTTGGGGTTAAACTGCAGCCTTTGCTGGGCGACAGCACAGAGAGCCTGAGCGAGCGCAGCAGTGCCGTTAACAGCTTTTGGCAAACCCACCCAAATGCGGTCTTACAAGTTGGCAGCACCCTTGATGAAAACACCGGCGAACTCAGCCCCCCAGCCAGTCCGGCTGAGCAAAATCACTATGTCTTGATTCAGCGTGACGGGAATAATTTTATTCTGACCAATTCTGGCGTGCTCAATAACGGTGATGGCAGCGCCAGTCGCCGCCTGACAGCGGAAGAATACAACCGCTTTGTCAATTTTAACCCAGGCTCTGTTAACGGTCTCTGGCGCTAAGGGCGTTTAGGGCAAAATCTCCTGAGGTTTAATGATTCTGACCTGACCGAGTTGGTCAAGCTGCTTAAGCTGCACAGGACTGAGATAACCCGTTAGCGCAATCACTTTGGGCCGCTCTAAAAAATCATCCAGATAATTAAAAAAGGCCTGGTCGCTCAGTGAGCGAATCTGCTGCCAGCGAGCAGGCAGCGGATCAGCAGACAGACCTTTATAATCCAGCAGGTAAGTCAGATAGGGCAAATCGCGAAAAGCAGGTGTTGCACTGGTCCAGCGATTAAGCAAGGCCTGACGGGCTTCATCTAAACGTAAACCCGAATGCCCAGGATAATTTAGCTGAGAAATTGCAGCACTTAAAGCATCAAGGGTTTTATCTGGACTGGCCTGAAAGTCAATTTCTAATAAATCCTGATCACCCTGACGCTCTTCGCTGGTGTAGCTGACAAAGCCTGAATAAATCAAAGAGCGGGCTTCGCGCAACTCTTTCATTAAAGGACCTGACATGCGCGAACCGCCAAAGTACTCAGCTAAGAGCTGTCCGATTGCTGCATCCTGATGGCGATGTTGAGGGCCTGGCACTTGCAGCGTGATCCAGTTAGCGTCAGTGGCGGCTGGAACATAAAAAATCTGCACAGGCGCTTTTAGGGGGGCTGCTACTTGGTAAGGCGCTAAAGGCGCAACCGGACCACTGCGAGTCAGAGAGTCTTTAATCAGCGGCTTGTTAATCAAGCGGTTTTTGAGCTGGTCTGGACTTAGGGGACCTGAATATTGAACGCGATGCAGGCGACTTAGCAGACCCGCTTGAAAGCGTGAATAATCCTTGATGCTAAGCTTTTGCATCTGCTTGAGCGAAGTGCTTTCAAACTCAGTTGAGCGCTCACCATAAATCAGCCATTCACGCAGAGCCATATGTAGATTTTGCGGGTCATGGCGGCGATGTTGATGTTTTTGCTCTTCATAGGCCAGACGTTCATCCCAGAGCCTGGCAAATAAATCAGGTTTGCGCAGCCAGCGCTCCGTCAGCGCCCAAAGCTCATCAAAGGTTTCATCAGGACCTTCAAGGGTTAACGTTGTCAGCCAAGGATAACAGCGCACGCTCAGGGTCTGGCCACCGAGACGATAAACTTCACCATAAAATTTGCGCGCCGGCAAATCTTTGGCACCGACACGATTGAGCAATTGCAAAATCTGACAGGCTCCAGGCGCAATGGCATCTCCATAGCGAAAATTAAGTTCCAGACGATAGAGCTGATTATAGGGATTTGGCACGTGATACAAAGGCACCGTCTCAGAC
>CAJYHH010000897.1 GCA_913773825.1 Candidatus Sericytochromatia bacterium
ACGTGTGCTCTTCCGATCTGCTCACAACGTTGACCTGGCGGCCGTTGGGTGTATCGATCATTTGAATCAGATTAACCGGGCGTTCAGGTGCTGTTGCGGCTTGAGCAGGCAAAGCAGTGATCAGTAGAGCTGCCAATAAAGCAAAACGGGTAACAGGCATAAAACATTCTCCAGATAAATTAAGTCCCTATGATAAAACATGACAATCAGCCAGGGAAGCCCTGGTATAACTCAGGCCTGATTTTATAGAAGCCCTTCAGTAAGACCTGATTTGATCTAAAACTTCAAATCTGCAATCTGATATAGTCTTAATTAGACGAGTTGAGGTCAGAACGCCCATGTCACCCCCGATTACGATCGGCCTGGTTCAGTACAACAGTGGAATGCGGGATTTTTTGCCCTATTCTGTAGGTTTGTTACAGGCTACGCTTGAGCAGCATTCACAACATCCAGAGCGTTATCGTTTTTTATTGCCGCGCTTCATTAAAGATCGGTTACAAGCTGACGTAGAAGCTTTAATTGAAGCTGATGTAGTCGGGCTCAGCATGTATGTCTGGAACGAACAACGTTGTTTAGCCCTTGCTCGAGCTCTAAAGGTTCATAAACCAGAGATTCTGATTGTAATTGGTGGGCCTCAAGTCCCAGACCAGGCTGAGCAGTATTTGCTGGAACATCCCGAAATTGACGTCTGCGTCCATGGCGAAGGTGAGGCTGTGTTTTTACAACTGATGGAAAACTTTCCCAGCCGCAGCTGGCAAGATATTTCAGGCATTAGTTACCGCAAAGATCATTTATTTAAACATCAGCCCCAATCACCAAAAGAACGTGACTTAGAGAACTTTCCATCTCCGTTTTTAACGGGTGTCTTTGATGCGCTTATAGCATCAGAGCCAGAAATTAACTGGGCAACGATCTGGGAAACCAATCGCGGTTGCCCTTTTACCTGTGTGTTCTGTGATTGGGGCTCAGCAACAGCCAGTCGCGTGAATCGCTTTGGCACAGAACGTCTACTGGCTGAACTAGACTGGTTTTCGAGTCATGGCATTGACTATATTTTTTGTGCTGACGCCAATTTTGGCATTTTGCCGAGAGACGTTGAAATTGCGCGTTATGCAGCAGATTTGCGCCAGCGCACAGGCTTGCCGGTGTCCTTACTGGTTCAGAACGCTAAAAATGTCACTGAACGCAGTTTTGAAATTCAATGTATTCTGGCTGAGTCGGGCCTTGATACCCAGATCACGATTTCTTTACAGAGCCTTCATCCCCCAACCCTTAAAGCCTCTGGCCGCAAAAATATCTCGCTTAAAGCCTTTGAAGATCTGCATGAGCGCCTCAGGGCCCGGAATATTCACACTTACACCGATCTGATTATTGGCCTGCCAGAAGAAACCTATGACAGCTTTACTGACGGGCTTTCGACCCTGATTGAAAAAGGCCAGTACTTTGCTATGCAGCTTTTTGCAGCTGATATTCTGCCCAATGCCCCGATGGCGGACCCAGCTTATCGCCAGCGTTATGCGCTTGAAACGGTTAAGATTCCGAGTATTGTTAATCACACTCCCGTCATTGACGATCCAGACGGCATTGTTGAGTATCAGCAGACGGTGATTGCAACTTCGACCATGCCGCGTGAAGACTGGGCCAGAACACGAACTTTTGCCTGGATGGCAGAGCTTTTGTTTTTTAAACCGGGTCTGCTGCGCATTCCGTTTTTATTGCTGAACGTGGCGGGGCAGCTCCCAATGCGTCAACTGCTAGAAGCCTTTATGCACCCAGATTCACGCTTACACACCCTTAACTGGTGTCTGCGCTTTTTACTTGAGCGCGCCCGCGGCATACAGCGCGGCGAATCAGAATTTTGTCCTGGGGTTGAGCCAGATGGCAAAATGTTCTGGTGGAG
>CAJYHH010000898.1 GCA_913773825.1 Candidatus Sericytochromatia bacterium
GTGAAGCACACCGTCAACACGATAACGAACGCGCACAGCATGTTCCTGCGGCTCAATATGAATATCCGAGGCTTTCTTTTTCATTGCGTTCGCGAGAATCGCATTAGCCAGTCGAATAATCGGCGCGGCGTCAGCATCGCCATCATCAAAGACTTCGTCCTCATCGATATCTTCGATTTCCATTTCTTCGACGATACCGGTTGTATCGTGTTCAGAATCCATCGAAATCCCGACAGGACCAGCTTTTTTAGCGGGCTGAATTTCCGCCTTCATCGCCTCAAACTGTTCATTTAAGAAGGCATAAAAATCGTCTTCTGTAATGACAACAGCTCGGACGCTGACGGATTTGCCAATTTTTTTGGTTACAGCCATCCGCACGTCATCTACTGCTGGCAAATCCTGTGGATTGACCATCGCAATGGTTAGACTGTTACCGACAAAACTAATCGGAATCAGCTGACGCTGACGCATTAGATTTTCCGGAACCATTGAGATCAGTTCAGGGGTCAGCTTAATGTTTTTAACATTGACATAGCTGATCCCGAACTGAAGTTCAAGGGCGTCTTTAATATTGCTTTCCGTGACGAACTTCGACTCGATCAGAATCTGACCAAGCGACTTATTACTTGCCTTTTGCTTGGTCAGGGCCTCTTCAAGCTGCTCTTCGGAAATCATTCCCGCTTCGAGCAGAATTTCTCCCAGTCTCTTTCTGACAAGAGCCATGTTGGTGGTCTCTTCCCCCACTTTTCTCTTGGTTTACTGCGCCTCGATCAGAACCGTGAAGCCGACTCAAGCAACTGAGCGAGGTTGAAACCTTCAACCACGCTTGCATAGACAACGAGTAACTCACCTCTCGCTAATCCTGATAATAATGTAATACCGTCTTCAGTTTCAAGCACCAGCCGGTTAAGGGTACCGCGCTGCATACGTTTGATCTGAACGCCGATATTTGTAAAGATTTGCGAGGCAACTGACGGCAGCTCAGCTGCAGCGTCAGGAATATTGGTGTGCAGAAGCTGGCCATTAGAGTTAACAATGGCAGCGCCCATAACACCGGGATTTTGAGAAATGGAGTTAACAATCTGCTGATAATCCATGGGTTTTACTGTCTCCCGCTCATGGCAATCACTGCTGCCAGTAGTTTATTCAGGCTGAACTGCTCGCTATTGTCGCTAAAGCAGACCAGAGTGCCCATTTCCAGAGTTGAAAGCACGGTGTAGCCAATGTCAGTCTGAATCACCAGACGACGCATGCCACCACGGCGCAGTTGTTTAACCTGGACGTCAAGATTGAGATAAATCGAAGACGTCAGAGCACCAACAATTTCTTTGTCAATTTCAGAAGGCATCGTGTTAGCGATAACCAGACCGTCATTGCCGACAATCAGGGTACCAATCACACCAGGCACTTCATTCACTTCTTTGAGCAGCTCATCAAAAGTCTGACCCTGAGCAGCCAGAATGACCTGTGTGGTGGTCAGACCTTTAGAACCAAGCTTTTCAGCGCGGCGGATGATATCTTCCAGCGTGCTCTGGTCAACCAGCATTTTGCTCATAGGCGCTAAACCGTCTTTTGTACCTGGTTTAGGACCAGCTGGAGCAGCAGCCGGTGTTTTAGAGTCATCCAGCTTAAAGCTAGCTAAAAAGTCAGAACCAATGCTGTCAGTAGAAAAAGTTGCCGGAGCTGCAGGGGTCTGCAGATCATCAAAGTTCATGCCACCAGCAGCGGGAGCAGCAGCCGGAGCCGCAGGGGGACCCGCAAAGAGATCATCTAAAGCCGAATCCAGTCCGCCACCACCAAACATCCCACCAGCAGCGGGAGCGGGTGCGGCCGGAGCCGGAGCTGCAGCAGGACTGCCGCCACCAAAGAGATCATCTAAAGCAGAGTCCAGACCACCGCCGTCAAACATACCACCACCAGCAGGGGCCGGTGCGGCAGCCGGTGCGGCAGGAGCAGGAGCGGGAGCAGCAGAACCCCCGCCATCACCAAAGAGGTCGTCTAATGCAGAATCTAAACCACCTGCATCAAACATACCGCCACCCGCAGGGGCAGCAGCCGGAGCAGCAGCAGGGGCAGCAGCAGTCTTTGCATCACCAAAAAGGTCGTCTAATGCAGAATCTAAACCACCGTTATCACCAAACAGACCACCACCTGCACTTGCGGCAGGGGCGGGAGCAGGGGCGGCAGCGGCAGGAGAATCGCCAAAGAGGTCATCTAAAGCAGAGTCCAGACCACCCCCATCAAACATGCCGCCAGCAGCGGGTGCAGGGGCCGCAGCAGCAGGGGCTGGAGCCGGGGCAGCAGATGTCGGATCATCACCAAAGAGATCATCCAGCGCGGAATCTAACTGATTGGCATCAAACAGACCACCCCCTGCAGCAGGTGCAGCGGGAGCGGCAGCAGCCATCGGCGGGGGTGCCGGGGGCGCAGCCGGAGGCGCATCATCAAGTAGATTATCAAGCGCATTATTAAGCGCGTCAGCGTCAAATGCACTGCTTGCAGCCGGCGGAGCAGCCATCGGCGGGGGTGCCGACGGCGCAGCAGGTGCAGGCGGAGCAACAGGAGCCGGCGGAGGAGCGGCAGGCGCCATGGGTGCCGGAGGCGGCGTAAAAGCAGCAGGCGGAGGCGTCAGCGGCTTTTTAGCAGCAATCGGTGAAGGCGCGTTCTTTTTGAGCGGCGAGGGTGCAGCAGGAGCAGCACTTTTAGTAGCGGGTGCCGGAGCTGCTTTTTTGGCAGGTGCGGCGTTAGCTGATGATTTCCCCTTCATGATCATAACCACCACGATGATGGAAACGATGGCTACCACCCCGATTACGATCAGGGCGATGGGCGGTCCACCAGCAGCAGCTGCTGGTGCAGCGGCTCCAGGTTCGGCCTGGGCTTTGAGCAGGGGGAACGTCATCAGACAGATGCCGATCATCCATTCTTTGAGTTCCGGAATACGAGGTGAGGCCCCTCTCTGCATCTTGAATGCTCCTTATTGTCTATATTCTGAAGATGTTGGTGAGTGCGGGTGCAAGGTTCATCGAATTATAACATACCTCTTTTTGGAGGCCCTAGGACGCTCGACACATCGCTTAGGAAGGCAAAAGAATGAGAAGAATTTCTCATTTAAATGACCCATTTTCTGAGACGGGCGCTGATTAAATCAACCCCCATAACCAGAATAATCAGGATCAAAATAATTGCCGACGCTTCCTGGTACTCAAAAGTCCGGAAAGCTGTATTGAGCAAATGCCCAATCCCGCCGGCGCCGATCATACCTAAAACAGAAGCCGCACGGATATTGGTCTCAAAACGATAAAGCGTAAAGGAGATTAAATCCGGCAACATCTGGGGCAGAACAGCAAATGACAGAATCTGAAAATAATTTGCGCCAGTAGCGCGAATTGCTTCGACGACTCCGCCATCAATATTTTCTATTGATTCAGATAACAGTTTAGTCAGCACGGTCATGGTGTGTAGCGCCAGTGCTAATGTGCCAGGAAAAGGCCCTAAACCCACTGCCGCTACAAACAGCAAACCCAGCGCCAGCTCTGGAATAGTACGGGTGAAGTTAATAAACAGGCGAGTGATCTGATACACCGCTTTATGCGGGGTTGTATTGCTTGCCGCTAAAAACGCCAGCGGAAAAGCAAAAATCAAGGCCAGCACCGTACCGGTTAAGGCCATCTGAATCGTCTGAATCGTGGCTCCAACAATGGTATTGGGAAATGTGTTATTCCACCAGCGCCGTTTCAGCTTAGCTTTTTCAGCATCTAAAGGCATGGGCAGCAGGAGTTCGCTGACGCTGACGCCTTTTGGCACAGAATAAGACTTTGGATCTTGAACACGCTCAAAATCCGGCGGCACCATTCGGGCCACCGTCTGACCAATTTTAGGTGATTCGCGAACTAATTCATCAAGACGAAACTGGGCGCCATCAAAGGCCCAGACCAGCACCAGCATTGCCAGCAGCAGGCTAATAAAATAAACAGGGCCTTTGCGGGGACGCGTTGGCGCCTGGGACTTAACGTGCTCACGCAGCTCGCCAGTCTGTTTCCATTTGGATTCGCTTTGGGGACTCATGAAGCCTGCTTGTAACGCATATATATCTGATCGACGACTTCTTGGCTAAGATTAGCGGGTTTATCATCAAACGCCACTTCACCCTGAGCCAGACCAATCACCCGGTCGGAATAGCGCCGGGTCATCTCAAGCGTATGAAGACTGACAATCGTCGTAATCCCGTCTTCAGCTGCAACACGCCGGAGAATCTCCAGCACGGTTTCAGATAATTTTGGATCCAGTGACGCAACGGGCTCATCAGCCAGAATCAGTTTGGGCTCCTGCATCAGCGTACGCGCAATCGCCACACGCTGCTGCTCACCGCCACTCAGGGCATCAGCTCGCTTATATGCGTGACTGAGCATACCCACGCGCTCTAAATTAATCAGCGCACTTTCACGTTCTTCAGCATTAAACACTCTGACAGCACCCCGAATGGCGCCAACATAGCCTAATTTACCTGAAAGCACATTATCTAACACGCTCAGGCGCTTCACAATATTAAACTGCTGAAAAATCATTCCGGTTTTACGACGCCAAGCGCGTAACTGACCGCCTTTGAGCAAAGTAATATCCAGCATAGCAGGCATGCTGCCTTTAGCCTGACCTGCTTCTAAAAATACAGCACTGGGCACAATAATCTGCCCACTTGAAGGCTCAACCAGACGATTAATGCAGCGCAAAAAAGTAGACTTACCCGCACCACTTAACCCGATTAAGCCAACAAACTGACCTTTGGGAATATCAAGCGAGATGCCGCGCAGAATCTGGCGACCATCGCCATAATCTTTGCGTAATTCATGAATACTTAAGAGTGAATCACTCATCCAGCATGACCTTTTTGAGCGGGCTTAAGCTGAATACCCGTCTGCACAATGGCATCACGAATGCCCTGATAATCCGCATCGCTGGCGGGCACAAATTTGTCGATACGGTAAAGATCCTGAATCAGCTTTTGACCTTCAGGGCTATCGCCGAGTTTTAAGAAAAACTCTTGCACTTTTTTCGCCACAGCCGGGTCGAGATCTTTGCTGACACAGATATTATCTGAAGGAATGGGCTCTGAAACAGCTAGCACTTTAATCTCTTTAAACTGCTCAGGTTTAAGAATATGCTTCCAGGCAGAATCTTCACCTTTTGGGTCGTTAGCATAAGTCGCACCAGCAGTCACTTTGCCATTAAAAACAGCCAGAACCGTGGCATCGTGTGACCCCGAAGAGATAACCTGATCAAAATCCGTATCAGGGTTTAAACCTGCTTCTTTCAGCATTTTAATCGGATAGATATAACCTGCAGTTGAGAGATTGTCGCCAAAGGCAAAGGTCTTGCCTTTGAGCTCTTTGAGATTATTTACTTTGCTATCGCTGCGAGTAAAAATGACTGAATAATAATTGGGTGTTTTGCCACGTTGAGCGCGCAAAATCACTCCCACACCCGCTTCGTTATTGGCCATAACATAAGAAGCTGGGGTTAAAAACGCCACGTCCAGACGCTGATTACGGAAGGCCTCTACCACACCGGTATAGTCCGAAGCCACAAACGGCTGGACGTCTTGACCCAAAGCCTGAGACAGCTTGTCTACTAAAGGCTGGGCATTTTGCTGCAGTTCAGCGGCATTTTCAGAAGGAATAAACCCGATCCGTAAAGCAGCAGATTCAGCAGGGGTTTTGTTGGTGGTATCTGATTCCTGGGCCGGGCAGCCCGTGGTGAGAAGCAGGGCCAAAAGTCCCCATTTCGCCAGTCTTTTCACAGTGTGACTCCAGAGATTGACATGCCTAACATGTCCTCAAACTTGAAACACAGTATAGCAGGCGAAAGACCGTTGAACGAATGGACTGAGGGTCGCAGGTCAAAATAGCTAAAATTATTTTGAGTTTTAATCTTTCGAGCTTGCGAGATTTCTTGTGAGCGCTCAGTCCTGTGCAAAAACCAGACAAGTGCAGCAATTAGTGTTTTTCGCCAGGAGCCATGGCCACATCAGGTGTTGTTATGCGGGGGACAGTCGCTGACTGATTAAACACAGCAGGAACAGGCACTGAAGTAGGCCGAGCCAAAGCACCGGGTAAAACAGGCGCTTTTTCGGGCAAAGTAAAGGCATGGCGATATTTAAGCTCTTCGTTTTCAGGCTGCATCACCTGATACTGAGGCACTTGTTTAGGATTCCAGAGCACTTCAGGATTGAGATAAGTCAGGGTTTCGCGCAGCGGCTTAGACTGACAGTTTTTGCCCGTCTGGCGCTGAATCGCTGAAATCACGTGAGCAGGGTTATTAATAAATGTTGCCTGCTGACTTTTGGCCTGACAGATATATAAATAGCCCCAAGCACCATCATGGCGAGGGAGCTGTTCAAGCGCTTCAATATGTAAATGGGGGTAGCCCGCTGCACCCGTCACACCGACAGTACCCAAAATCTGCCCTTGTTTAAGTGTTTGTCCCAGCTTGATATTGACCTGCTGCAAGTGACCATAAAGCGAAAACAGCTTAGGCCCGTGCTGCAGAATGACAAACTGGCCATAGCGCATATTGGGTTTCAGATACACCCTGACCACTTTACCTGCTGCAGGTGCACGCACAGGTGTCCCGCGAGGAGCAGAAATATCCACGCCTGTATGACCGCCGCGATAAATCTGATAATACTGATAAGAATTTCCAAAGGGATTGGTAATCTTACCGGGGACGGGCAAAATCCAGTCTTTAGGTAAATGAGCGGGTGTCTGAACAGAAGCGGTATTGGACCCAAATTGCTGGCTTGCCTGAATTTGAAAAGCTTTGTCCAGATTTTTGTGGGCTTTGCCTTCTGTGACAATGCCATTTTTAAGCACATCTGCCGTACTGACACGCTGAGCCAGAGCCGCATCATGGCAAGCGGCAAGCAGACAGATTAAAGGTAACAAACTAAGCTGCTTAAGCTTCATGCAAACATCAAACTCTTGTTTATCTTGATCTTGTTTATCTTGATGAGGGTTTGCCCAGCCTAAACAACTTAACAAGCTAGACTAAGCAAGTAAACAAGGCTTACGCCAAAGGGGTGTATGCTGAAAGCATATCAGTTGAGGCTCCAGAAAGGAAGCATGAAGCCATGAAAGTCGGACCTTATCAGGTTCACAGCCTTGAGACCGGACGCTTTGCCCTGGATGGCGGCGCGATGTTTGGCGTGATCCCCAAAACCCTCTGGAACCGCAGTAATCCAGCAGATGATCTGAATCGCATCAGTTTGGCCCTGCGCATTTTGCTGCTGGTCGGAGACAATCGGGTCATTCTGGTCGACACAGGCATTGGCGAAAAATTTCCGCCTAAACATCAGGAAATGTACGCTATCGATACTGAGTCCAGTAATCTAAAACGCTCACTTGCAGTCCACGGCCTGACCCCAGACGATGTCACCGATGTGATTCTGACTCACCTGCATTTTGATCATGCTGGCGGCGCCACTGAATTCCAGGACGGCAAGCTGGTTCCGACTTTTAAACATGCTCGTTATCACGTTCAGCAGCGAAATTGGGACTGGGCCAATCAACCCAGCGAAAAAGACCGCGCCAGCTATTTAAAAGAAAATTTTATCCCGCTTGTTCAAGCAGGTCAGCTTAATCTGCTGCAGGGCGAAGGCGAGATTTTGCCGGGTATTTCAGCCTGGTTGAGCGATGGTCATACCATTGGCCAGCAGCTGGTTAAAGTCAGCGATGGTCAACAGTCAGTTATTTATTGTGCAGATATTATTCCGACAGCCAGCCATCTGGCGTTGCCGTATATTATGGGCTACGATCTGCAGCCTTTATTAACAATGGAAGAAAAACGTCGTCTGCTGACTCAAGCTGCTGCTGAAAACTGGGTGATTGTGTTTGAACACGATCCCCAGATGCCGGCCTGTACGGTTAAACAAGGCGAAAAAGGGATTGTGCTAAACAAACCGGTTGTGCTTTAACACGTTTTAGCCGTTGGGCTTTTTGAGCAATAAACGCACAATTCGTTCGTTCCAACTGGGCTCCAGTCGCAGTGGATCGTGCTCAAAGCCGTGAGACAGGCGCTCGAGCTGATATTCAGACAGCTTGAGCAAAAGTGCATTAAAAAAGATTTCAGCCTGCTCGCGATTGACACGCTGAACCTGTAGCCAGCAATGGCCTTGTAAAGCACCCGGAACACGACGCAAGGGATGTAAACTGGTTGCTTTTAAAACCAGTGTGCGTGAGCCCGTCCAGCTTTTTTGCAGCTCAACGCCGCTTAATGCCAGATAAGGCAGATGTAGAGTTCTGACCCCTGAGCGCAACAGACCAAAACAGCGATCCACCAGCTGAAACTCCATCACAATCACCTGGGCATCCAGGCGCAGCAGGCCATAGGCCCGATAAAGCGGTAAATTAATATGAAAGGGCAGTACACCCGGCTCATCGAGCATCAGCAGAGTTCTCCGCGCGAAGTAGATTCAAGGTGCTGGACAACCAGGCGCACATCCTGGGCCCTGTCCCGATGGCAAATCAACAGGGCATCTTCGGTATCCACAACTAATAAATCACTGACGCCAATCAAAGCACTAAAGCGCTGTGGCGTATAAATATAAGAGCGGCTGACATCATAGGTAAAAGCATCCCCTCGCACCACATTGCCTGAGTTATCATGCGGGCTCAGCTGGTAAACGCTTTCCCAGGAACCAACGTCTGACCAGCCAAAAAAGCCTTTAATTACGCAAACTTTAGCGGATTTTTCGAGCACAACTGTGTCAATGGAGCCGCTTTCTAATTGAGAGTATAGGGTTTTTAGCTGGGCATCAAAATCAGGGTCAGACTGATTGTCTGGCAATTGCATCACCGCCTGATACAGTTCAGGGGCGTGTAGCGCCAGTTCGGCCAAAAGCGTTTTGGCTTTCCAGATAAACATGCCGGAATTCCAGAGATAGCGCTCCGACTGCACATAACGACGTGCAGCTTCAATTTCAGGTTTTTCAACAAACTGGCGAACAGCATAGAGCGGATGCAAACCGGTTTGCAGGGGCTGGTTGTCAAAGAGCAAATAGCCATAACCGGTTTCAGGATGGCTGGGCTGAATGCCCACTGTCATCAACACATCATGGGTCCGAACATATTCAATCGCCTGGGACAGGGTTTCCTGAAACAAGGGCTGATCCTGAATCCGATGATCCGAAGGCAAAACCAGCATCATGGCTTCTGGATCCTGGGCCGCAAGCAGACGAGCAGCAACAGCAATCGCGGGGCCTGTGCTGCGACTAAAGGGCTCTAACACAAGCTGCTGTTCGCTAAGATTCGGTAATTGCTCCCGAAGCAAATGGGCCTGATCAAATCGGGTCATGACCCTGACCTTGTCAGCGGCCACAAGGGGCGCAATCCGGTTTAAGGTATCCTGAATCAGACTGTTTTCTGAAAACACGCTTAGAAATTGCTTGGGCTGAAGTTGACGGCTACGGGGCCAAAAGCGCGCGCCAACCCCTCCGGCAAGTATCAAAGCATACAGCGACATGGCTCAAAACCTCTGGAGCATTATAGCAGAGGGGGCAGCAGACTTTCTGCTCTGCGTCAAAACAAACACAAATTTATACAATAACTATTCAACATAATCATCTAACTATTTGTAATCGACTATAATGGGGAGCATTCTATTTTTAACTCTCTGCGTGAGGCTGCTTAAGATGACCCTTGCCCTGATTAGCGGTTCAGGCTTTTATGATTTACCTGAACTCAGCCAGACTGAGATTCAAACCCTTCAGACGCCTTTTGGTGAAGTCGCTTATCGTCAAGGAAACTGGCAAGGTCAAGAGCTGATTTTTATTGCTCGCCACGGCTGGCGCCACAGCCATCTTTCTCATCAGGTTGAACATCGCGCCCATCTTTGGGCTTGTCACGCCCTTAAAGCAGAAGCCGTGCTGGCATGTTCAGTTGTGGGTGTAGTCAATCCAGATTTACCTTTAGGCCAGTTACTCCTGCCAAATGAGCTCTATTTTCCTGATAATCGCTTAGCAGATGGCTCTGCCTGCACAATTTTTAATACACCCGGCGCATCAGGTCGGGGGCATTTCATTAGCGGCAGCCATTTTAATCAGGCCTTAGCTGAACAGTTTAAAGCAGCCGCTGTCAAAACAAGCCTGACGCTCAGCTCTGATCTGACTTATGGGCAAGTTCAAGGTCCTCGTTTTAATTCCCGTAGCGAAATCAGAGCGCTTGCTCAAGCCGGTGTGGACTGTATCTCGCAGACTTTGGGTCCAGAAGCCGTTTTAGCCGGTGAGCTGGAGCTGCCTTATGCAGCCCTCTGCTTTGGGGTCGATTATGCCAATGGTGTTCAGGCAGAGCCTACCCCAATTGCGACTTTACAAGCCAATTTAAAAGCTTCAAAATCTCAGTTTTTAGAGCTGCTCTCAAGCTTTTTAACTGACTATCAGCCCGTTAACTTTGAAGGCTTTGTGTTTCGCTTTGACTAAATCAGCAACTACAATCAAACCGCAAACCAGCAATAACAGAGATCGTTGAGGTTCATGAAGATGAGTGAGCAAAAAAAAAGCGACGGCTATTATCACCGCGAAGATTTAGCCCGTTTTGGCGAAGTCGGCACCTTTCGCAAAGAGCTAATGGATAAATTTTTTGCTTATTACGGCGAAGTCACCAGTACGGATGGTGCTCTGACCAAGCGTGAAAAAGCCTTAATTGCCCTGGCCGTCTCACATTCTAAACAATGCCCTTATTGTATTGATGCCTACACCACTCAATGCCTCGAAAACGGCGCCAGTCCTGATCAAATGACAGAAGCCATTCATGTTGCAGCCGCCATGGAAGCAGGTATGACCCTGGTTCATGGGGTTCAGATGCTCAATGGCCTTAAAGATAAAGGTGTTTTATGAGTTCGCGCTTTGAGCAGACGCTCAATAAACAGGGTTTAAATTTGCCGCCGCGCAAAATCGAAACCCTGCAAATGAACATTACTCGATTATGTAATCAGGCCTGTCATCAC
>CAJYHH010000899.1 GCA_913773825.1 Candidatus Sericytochromatia bacterium
CCCTGCCGGACATGGTCAGATTGCTTTTCTCCGGGCATTCCCAGCTGACCACGCTGGCGTAGAACCGTGCCAGCATCTCCGCCTTCTACCACCGTAATTGTCAAGGAAGTGCCAGGCTGGCCATTCAGATTCACAAGCAAAGAATTCTGGGTGTTCAACAGCAATCCTGGGCGTTCGGCTTCTCCATTTTTATCAAAATCACTGTCTTTAAACCACTGTTCTCCATTAAGCAGAACTTTGACCTCTCCTCCCTGTCCAAAACGCTGAGCATGTAGAGTATATCGTTTGTATGTAGAAGCTATGCTGAATTCTCGACGATTCTCGCTAGTTTGCTGTGATGTTACGAATGTTTCCTGATAGATGACCGTTCCGCTGGGTAGCGATTGGGTCTGAAAGAATGATTCATTCAGCTTTGCCGTCATATCCAAAGACTGAGACTTTCCTGAATTCTCAAGCAGATCCTGATTCAGGCTAATTCGCACTGGCCCAAGATAAGGCTTTTTATTGCGGATCTTTTCGATCAAGGCTTTTCGGGCCTGAGCGGCTTCTTGAGACTCTGATGGGCTGGAAACATAAGTGGTATTCAGAGTCGATGGGGACTGGCAGGCAACAAAAATCAGAAAAATAGCTATTCCCCAAGGAATCCAGCGATAGCGTTTCATGGTGTGCCTCCAGATGTTTGGGATAAAGCGAGTTTGTAGACGCTTGTGAGGTCAGCCAAGTATATGATTGTGCCCTGAGGGTTGATGGCCATGTTTCGGAACTGGATCTTAGGGCTTTGGCCTAGGATTTCAAGTTGGCCTGTGGGGCTAAGACGTTTGATAAAATTCTCGTCGAATAAATAAATGTTATCGTGATGATCCACGGCTAACGCTACCCCAGGATTAATTAATTGCCTTACTCCAGGTATCTCCAGTTCGTTTCCTTCAATATCAAACTTACGTATTGCACTTGTTCCAGGCTGCCCTGGGCCTGGCAGCCCTGGCTGCACTAAATAAAAATGTCCTTGGCTGTTCACTGCTTCATAACCAGCTATCCCTAAGTTCTCGATTTTCGTAAATTTGCCATCAGAATGAATGACATAAAATTCTGATTGGTTTGTTAATGGGTTTGCTGAAGCAACATATACGTTATGTTGAGAATTTATCATCATTAGAGCTATGTTTAATCGATTAATGTCAAACCTTGAGCGTTCTCTCAACTTATCTATATCTTCCGAACTTAAGCATTTACCAAAAAGTGTTTCTGATTCTTGGTTGTTGGAATCAGGTTTTGATTTAACCAGTTTCAAACATCCTGGATTTGAAGTATTTACTTTGGGGTCATTAAGGGCTATCTGATATTCTATCTCTTGAATATTTAAGCATTTACCAAAAAATATTTCTGATTTTGGGTTTTTAGAATCTGGATTTAGACTGGCTCTCATCACACATCCAGGGTTTGAGAAGTAGAGTTTGTCCTCATCCACACCTATCTCCTGGTTGCCAATCAAGGGTTCAGGATAAAAGGAGCCTTGGATATCCCCCCGTTTGCCAGCAAGCGTGGTGACTTGTCCACCAGAAGAAATTTTGCGGATTAGGCTCTTGGTCAGCAAATAAGGTTCAGGCTGAAGTGCTGGTGTTGGCTCAGCATCATAGACATAGACATTTCCATATTTATCAACTGCAATGTCGCGAATAAATTCGAACCTGGCCATGAGCGCTGGCCCATCCTTGATTTCAAGAGCGTTTCGACTGGCGTCGAATTCAGGCTCTCCAGCTATCAATATGCCAGGTATAAGAGGCGCACATGAGCCTAGGCTGCCAGCCAGGATCAGCAAACAGACCAAAAAACCAGAAATGTTATTGTGTGATTCTCTGAAATGAGAAACAATGGTTCCCATTTCATTAAAAGAAATCAAGGTTTTTTTCATGGCTTAAAATTCCTTGAAAGCAACCCCAAAAGGAGTCGCCAGAATCACCAGATGTTTGACTTTCTGAGAAAATGTCTCGGGATTGGGGATATGCACAATCGTCTGAGCATTTCCATCCGCTATCACCTCCGTCTGGAATCCGAAACCAAACTGGCCATCGATAAGTGTGTAGTAAAACTTGGGTTGCAACATCAAGTTCTTCCCTTTTAGAAGTAAATGTACGGGGTTGTTTTGGTCATAAAGGATTTCTACGGCATCTATTTTGGGAAAGAGGTAGTCGGTATGTTCTGGTTCACCGACTTGGATGAGACTATCTGTAAACCAATTACCTTGCTCAACGCTGAGTCGATGCAGGCCTTTGAGATAGAGATCTGGTATAAGTTGAGTGTGTAATGTCGCTTGGATCTCAGTGGCTGTAACTGAATTAACTTCGAGCAAAATACTATCATCAAGCAACACGCGAGCGTTGGGTTCCGTGCCAATAAAGGTTTGTTGAATCAGCGGTGGCGCGAGTGTGAATAGGAAATCAGACGTATTCAGGGCTTGGCCATCGGCATCTTTGAAAGTGCCAGTGATTGTGAGTTGAATCTCTTTGCCTGCATAGTCGGGACGAATGCTGCCAGGAGCGTCTTTGCCAAAGATACTTTCGCCAGTTGCGCTCAGTTGGACATTACTGATTAGCAAGTCAGGGCGGCGAGGTTCACCGGTGGTGGGACATTGGATAGCCGGATCAGTTGCTTGAACTGTTACTAGCCGCTTGCCCAGTCTCCAGCTTAGTTGAGGAGTATCGAAGACGACGGCATGTGGAGAGGATGGGAAAACAGCGCTTTGACCGGATTCGAATCGCGTGGGCTGGCCTCGGTCAGCGGGTGCAGGCTCAAATCCATTTGATTTACCCACAGGCAAGGTAACGGGGCCAGACATGAGATTTTTGTAACTGAGCCAAGCGGTATAGCCGCCCTGAGGGTTGGGCTGGACGCAGTCTACGGCGGGGATAACTTTAACCAAGGCTGGCACGAGAGCTGAGCTGTTTGATTCAAAACCACGCAGGGTCATGCTGCCTGCCCCATGGTTAGTGAGATTGAGAGTGTAAGTCTGGCCGTCAGGACTATACCAGTCTTCAGGGACAGATACCGGTCGACGGGGTAGATGATACCAACCTGTATTTGCCGCGCTTTCGAGACTCTGATCGATTTGGTAGAGTGTGTCTGTCAGCTGTAAATTGCCGTTACCTGTTGGGGCCGTGCAGGTTTTAGGGATGATTTGGGTATAGAAGTTGGCGCGTGGCTGGCAAATCATGCCTGGTAAATAAGGCAGGTCGGCCACCCATGGATTGAGCAGATCAGGTTTGTAGACGATCTGGGAGCTGCCGTTAAGATTACGGTTGATGTTGCCTGTACTGCAAAGAGCGCCTTCAAACAGGATATTCTGGTTGGCATTCATTGAAAGGGTGCCAGCATTTACGATTGAGTACAGACCAGATATTCTAGACGTCCCACCCATATTCAGATTATTTGAGCGAGCCCCGACAAAGACGCCTTCAAGTATTTGATTATTGTTGAGACTGGTATTCAGATCGCCGCGAGTAGATAAAATGCCTTTAACAGAGGCATTGATGGTGAGATTGTTCTGGACGGCCACAAATAGTTTAGATGAGATGGGGTTGTTGATGTTCATTGCCCCGCCGTAAATGGCGATTTCAGGACACTGAGCAGCTTGAACCGTTTTATTGAGTGGGCCGCTACACTGAAATCCAGAGCTCGTGCTGTTGCAATTGGCGTTTTGGCGTTGGTTAGTGGGCGGCAAATAGACACATTGGCCTTTACCCTGACTGATGAGTTGATTGGCTTTGTCGAGCACAGTTTGGTCAAGGCGATTAAGCAAGTCAGTTCCGCTTGGGCTACCAGCAGAAGTGTCACAGATAGGAGCTGTTGTTTGTTTTTCAGCCCGCAGAAATAAATCTTTGACGCCTGAGCTAACTCTCAAACGGGCTTCACCGTCTGTCGCATCTGCATCGAGAATAGCAGGGCTGTCTCCGGCTTCCAGAATAAGCTTAAAAGCACCTTGCTCAGGAATTCGAATCGAGTTAGATTCGGATGTGGTTGTGAAGCGAAATTCAAACTGAGGATTGGCAAGAGTTTCAGCAACGTTGCTGAGTTGATCGGGTGATGGTTCACCGGCTTCAACGGTATTGAGCTTAAAACGCTTAGCTTGATCTGTCGGTAATTGGACGTTGAATCGCTCAATGGGCTTGGTTTGGACTGTGGATAAGACTTGGGGAGATGTTCCTGAACAGGCCGAAATGCCAAACAAGAGCAGCAGATAAGTAGATTGCCATACGCGTGTGTTCATTTTGACCTCGACGAGCTGCTTGTAGATCCCGTTTGTGGGTTAAGCATGCAGCGGCCAAAGGCTTTTGCGCTTGAGAGTTGTTTCACCAACGAGACGGGATGCTTAAAAAGATGGTAACAGAGGTTTGAAAAAAGTATGTCGTTAAAAACGTGACAAATATGATTGATTGGAAATTGATTATTCCGGAAATACAGGTGTGATAAGAAAAAAATATTGATAAAAATTTACAAAAAAGTTTGGAATTTGCTTTAACCAAAATAGTCGATGTTGTTTTGGCGGAACCAGCTCGCAAGCTCAGGTGGTTCTTTGAAGCCAAATTTGTTTTGTACACGACTAAGGTGGGTTTGGATCGAAGATTCACTGATGCTCAATTGAGCCGCAATAGTTTTGATTTTATAGTTCTTTGCGCGGAGTTTGATGACTTCAAACTCGCGAGTAGACAAGCCATACTCCTGTGATCTAAATGGTGAAGACTGGAGTGTTGTCTCTGTGTGATTGTTGAGTAAGGCAGATAACTCCGATGAGAAAATACGTTCACCCTGCCAGATTCGATAAACTTGCTGCAGCATGACTTGAGGAGATTGTTTGGCGAGCAGACCGTCGAGGTTGCAGGCTGCCAGCCGTCCAAGATCCTGGGTATTTAGGCGGCTGCCATGAGCTGTCATAGCGATGCGCTTAAGCGAAATATCTTGATAAGATTCAAAGATGCTAAGACCCGCAAATCGTTCTTCACACATGTACAGATCAATTAACAGAATCTGAGGCCCAAAGGTTGTTTGTAAGGCAACAGCAGATTCTGGTCCATCACACGCCGCGATCTCGACAGCCGCCCCAAAGTTAGTTCTTCCCGCTTCAAGTATTTCCTGTAGGGCTTCCAGAACCATAGGGTCATCGTCGCAAATCAGAATTTTGCAGGGGTTACACGC
The DNA here is from genome assembly GCA_913773825.1 of Candidatus Sericytochromatia bacterium. Classification (GTDB taxonomy): domain Bacteria; phylum Cyanobacteriota; class Sericytochromatia; order UBA7694; family UBA7694; genus CAJYHH01. Next base: position 5,191 of record CAJYHH010000899.1, read on the forward strand.
ATTTTGCACAGGATTTTGCTCTAAGAGAGTGAATGACGATATTGTAACTGATTAAGAGATAAATTTCAGACACGCTATGAACACTTACTGAGCTTAGTGAGTCTACTCGCCAAGATGCTATAGGACAGAACCGGACGCAGAGTCACCTTCTCTGGCGTCCTTTTTTCATGTCTGTTTTTAATCGAGTAATTCTGTGGCTGAATCAGCTGTGGCAGACTGTTGGGGCTGAGTAGAGCGATTGAGTAAAGATTCGGTCTGCCATTGGCGGTCAGCTTCGAGCCAGCGCATTTTGGCGCCAGGTTTAATCGGGACATAAGACATTGCCCGTTCGCTTAGAGCTGTAATCGTCAGGCTGGGGTTAACACCCAGATTAGCGGGCATCATTGAGCCATCGCAGACGAGTAAATTGCTGTAGCCAAACGCGCGATTTTGCAGGTCGATTACCCCTTCTTCGGGGGTGGCGCCGATGCCGCAGCCGCCGAGAATATGGGCCGTTGTTGGAATATCGAGTAAGACTTCGTTGATGGCAGAGCCTGGAATGGCGTCCATGTTTTCGGCTAGACGGCGGGTAAAGTCATTGGCGAGTGGGATATAAGAGGGGACTTTTTTGCTGCCGTCTTCGCTGGCGGAAGTTAGGTGTTTGCCAAAGGGACCTTTTTTAAGCCGCAGCTGCAAGCTATTGTCGAGGCTCTGCATAAACAGCACAAAGATACTTTTGCGGGCAAAATTAAACGGCCAGAGCATTTGCAAAAAATCGCGTGGGTGTTTGACCACATTGCCTAAAAAACGCAGCTGGCGTGGGATTTTGCCGCCGCCGTCGGTAATCAGGGTGGCGAGTAATCCCATCAGGTCTGAGCCTGGGGAATAACGCACCGGCTCAATATGGCTATCAGCATCAGGATAGATGCTGGATGTAATCGCAATCCCACGTGAATAGTCGATTTTATTATGACGGGCGGTCGCGCCTAAAATCGCTTCACTATTGGTGCGAACACGCCTGCCTAAACGCGCTGAAAGCTGTTTAAGTGGGCCTTGTTCTTTCATATCCAGCAAGAGCTTTAAGCTGCCAAGCACACCGGCTAGATCGGAAGAGCA
>CAJYHH010000900.1 GCA_913773825.1 Candidatus Sericytochromatia bacterium
CGTATTGTCATTGCCAGCAGCAACGACCACTGCCACATTACGGGCCAGAGCGTATTTAACAGCGCGTTCGAGTGTGGGGTCAGATTCATTGCCACCCAGGCTCATATTGATGATGCTTGCGCCGTTATCTACAGCCCAAACAACGGCGACACCAACGTCAAAGCCAGTGCCAGCACCGGTTGAATCCAGCGCTTTAATCGGCATCAGTTTGCAGCGCGGGCAAGCGCCGGTGACGCCAATGCGATTGTCGCCAACGGCTGCGGCAATGCCGCTGGCATGAGTGCCGTGGCCATTGTCATCCTGGGGAGGCTGGCCCTGGTTCAGGACGTTATAGCCAGGAACCAGATTGGCTTGAAGATCGGGATGGGTCAGGTCAGCACCTGAATCGATAACCGCAATGGTGACTTTGGGATCCCCCATCGTGATGTCCCAGGCTTTGGCTGCGCCGATCACGGCCAGACCATTTTGTTCAGAAGAACGGGGGTCGTTGACGGTGAACATATTGCGATAAACGCGGTTGGGGTGAGAATACTCAACCATGGCGCTACGGCTCATGTTCTGCATTACAGTCTGCAGCGGTGCGCGGGTGTTGAGCTGACGGAAGAGCACAGAGCCCATGGAAGAAACGCGCAGAGCCTGAAGACCGTTTTGAGTGGCGAACTGTTGTAAAAAAGCGGGGTTGGGACGGCTGCGGAACTGAACGACAACCTGACCTGCAACGTAAGTGCTGGGGCGAGCGGTTGAACGCTGAGCGGCAGCACGGTTCTGAGAGGCAACGGAGGGATTGGTAACCAGCGGAGTAGCCATCCGGTTACAAGCGCTTAAAGTACCGCTGGCAGCAATGGCGATGGTTGCCAGTAAAGATGCTTTGAGGCTTTGTTTCAGAGTTTTGACGTTCATGATTCTCTCCACGCTCTACAGTTCTAATTATCTATCGCTTTGTTCGGGCCAGAGTTGCCTGATTCAAACTGGAATTAACCAATAAATAAACAAAGCTTAGGTGGATGATAGGGTTCTGGATTGAGTTCTGTTGAGGCCAGCTGGTTTTTGCCTGCAAAGAAGCATCAACAGCAGACTTCAGACACAGATCAAAGTTTAACAGCACAAGGGTTATCTGAATAGCCCGAAACACTGATTAAAACAAAGTATTAGCCCCACTCAAGTCTAAAATGGGCGGGGCTAAGTACTAGGTATGAAGCTTAAGCTTCGTCTGTTTCGTTAGACTGCTCTTGTTCACCAAGCCATTCAGCGATTTCTTCATCATCAATCTGGATGCTTTCGCCGCCATCAGCCATAATGGTGGCGCCTGTAACTGTGCCGCCATCATTAACAGCCATCACGCGCTGTTCGATGAGTTCATGCGGCTCATAAATATGCCCAACCACATCAAAGCGGCAGGATGGTTGGGGCAGATCGCGCTCCTGAACCCGAGAGGCTGAGTTATACCAGTTGCGATAGCTGACATAACCATTTGACTCAGTAGAGCGCGGATAGTCAACTAAGCAAAAAGCGCCCAGTTCATAGTACATTTCAAACAATTCATCTTCGATGCCGGTGTCTGCTTCGCGAGAAAGCAGAATATCGCCTTCGTAGATTTCACGACCATTGCGATCATAAAAACCTGTGAACTGCATAACGTTCATATCATAAAGCTGGGCAAACTGATTAAGTTCAACGGTTTCACCCGGAACGGTATAAGAATAATCCTGCGAAAGAATCCATTCGTCGAGCATCAGACGAGCTTCAGTGTCCCAGGCGCGGAATTTTAGTGTGCGTTGTTCAGTCATAGTAAAAAGTCTTTTGTCCTTGTTTTGCAAATCATGCAAAAAGATATTCTTTTAGCGTATCGCATCAGGCAAGCAGCGGTTAGAGGTTATAAACTCAAAAATCTCACTCACTGATGCTTATTCAGGCGGGTAAAGCGCTGATTTATTTCAAGACTTGCCGATAAATTCTCAGCACATTGCCATGAGCAATTTTGGTGATATCTGCCTGACTGTAACCCAGGCCATCAAGACGCTCAAGTATGCTGGGGAATTTGCTGACATCTTCCAGCCCAATTGGTGTGGTTTCAATCCCGTCATAGTCTGAGCCAAACGCCACATGATCAGGACCAATCCGCTCACAGATATAGTCAATATGGCGCACCACATCATCGAGTGAAGCTTCAGTCGGTTTAGGATTGAGGAAGTTGGGTGAAAAGCAGATTCCGACAAAGCCGCCGTTACTTTTAATCGCATCAAGCTGGGCATCGCTCATATTGCGGCGATGGCCACAGAGCGCTTTGGCATCTGCATGTGAAACAATAATTGGATCTCTAGAAAGCTCCATCGCTTCCCAGAAACCGGCTTCGTTAATATGCGCCAGATCAACAACCATGCCCAATTCGTTCATGCGTGTGACAACCTGGCGGCCAAAAGCGGTTAAGCCATAATTCGACTGAACCCCTAAGCCATCAGCCAGTTCATTGCGATGATTCCAGGTCAGGCCAATCGCGCGCAAACCCTGACGATAAAAGACTTCCAACATTTTGATGTCCCCACACAGCGGTGAAGCACCTTCCATCGAAAAAATACCGTAGAGGGTTTTATCTGATGTTTCATAATCAGCCAGATCAGCGGCTGATTCAACCATCACCAGCTCTGAATGTTTGGCGACATCATTGCGGTAAATCTGCATCATCTGGAGTGAGCGGACTGCGCCATAATGCCCCGCTTCATAAGGCATGGTAAAAATCGAAAAAACCTGCAGGCGCACCTGGCCTTGGCGCATGCGAGGTAAATCAGACTGATGGCGAAGTTGGGGTAAAGTCAGGCTTTGAGCGTCATCTTCAAGAATCAATAAGCGAGAAAGGGTGTCAGCATGACAATCAGCAATCGAAATGGGCATAGCGGGGAGCTAGTAGCTGCTAGGGGCTAGGAGCTAAAAGCAAATCTCCTGTTAAAAACTTGATGCTTCTGTTTTAGCACCTAGCCCTGACTTTCAGCTATGACAAAGGAACAAGTCTGGCCAGTGGATCTGGCCGTGGTGGGTTAAGTGTTTGTAGCAGAGCCGCAGGCGATTCGATTAGCCGTTGCAGCTTTGCTGCTTACGGATATCGTACGCATCGCGCGTATAAGGCACTTGCCTGGGTTGTTTGCGACGCAGGAGCAATTACAACCTAGGACAGCATTGCTATGCAGCACCGAAGGTTCTGTAGAGTGGTGGGTGGTGGGTTTAAAGGCAGATAGCTGATACCGTTGCAGAATGAGAAGATCTGGCAGAAGTGTGATTTTGCGAGTAGCAACAAGCTACTTCAGCTTGCGCTGGAGATCTTCAACAAGTTTGCGAAAAACATACTGTTCAACCTTGTCGAAAGGTTTGCTGCGGGTTAGTTTTTTACGGGCTGCCGCCATTAACTGACGGCCTTTGGCTTTGTTGCCTGCATCAGCAAAGACTTCTGCTTCGCGTAAATCAATAATGCCCAGGACGGGGGTTTTTTCTTGAAAACCTGTAAACAGCTGTTGTGAAACTTTTTGATGGCGCTTCCAGATTGCGCGGGCGGTTTCAAACTCATTGTTTTTCATTGAAAGCTCAGCGGCTTCAAGATAACAGCGGCTGTACCAGGGCTGAAGCGCGGTACGCGCCTGAGGGCTCAGGCGATCCATCAGCTCGTCTGCGTGATCGAGATTAAATTGTTTATGTGATTTTAGGCTCTCAAGTAGCTGGTTAAGGCGTTTAGAGCTAAGGGTTTTATCTTCGTTAACCAGCTCAGCCAGCATGACGACTGCTTGATCCAGGCGACCACGGGTCATGGCGCCCGTGATTTTTTGAGGCGTGGGGCCACAGGCGCTGAGTAGTAACAAGAGGGATACAACAATCAGGCGTTTGATACGTTTCATGCTTTCTAGCTTACCATTGTTTTGTTTCAGGCTTGAATCGAGAGCTGGAAGAGATTGCGCTCATGAAAAAAGCGGCCCCTCCGTGAGGAGGAGCCGCTTCTTAATTTCAATTAGCTAGTTCGGCTTAGCGACGAACAGCGCCAGGAGCGGTGCTCAGAGCTTTGGCAACGTTGATACGGCCAAAACCGAAGCGGATATCGTAGCCGGGATCACCGAGGTCGTCGGAGGTGGCTTCGATGTGAGTTTTAACCTGAGCGGCGTTCAGCTGGGGGAACTTGCTGCGAACCAGAGCTGCCAGACCAGCAACTGCGGGAGTTGCCATGGAGGTGCCGCTGATGCTGCCGTAGTTTACGCCAGGCATATCGCTTGCATGAGTCGGGAAGCTGGACAGGATGTCAACGCCAGGAGCGGTAACAGAGTTCCATGTGCCATACTGAGAGAAGCGAGCCAGTTTGTCAGCGCTGTCGGTTGCGCCGACGGCCATAACACCAGCGATTGCTGCAGGATAGCTCTTAGAACCATTGCCATCGTTGCCCATAGCTGCAATCAGGATTGCACCTTTGGACAGAGCGTGTTTGACAGCTTCTTCAACAACTTTGGAGTTGCTGGGGCCGCCGAGGCTCATGCTGATGACTTTAGCGCCGTTGTCAGCAGCGTAGACGATGCCAGCTGCGACGGAGGCATAAGAACCCGAGCCTGAATCACTCAGAACTTTGACGGGCAGGATTTTGACGTTGGGAGCGTAGCCAGCAACACCGACACCGTTGTTGGTGATGGCAGATGCGATACCGGCGCAGTGAGTGCCGTGGCCGTTACCGTCGCTCTGGCCGCTGGGCTTGTCGTCGACGGTGTTGTAGCCGGGCAGCAGTTTAGCAGCCAGGTCGGGATGCTTGCCGTCAACACCAGTGTCAACGATAGCCAGGATCAGGTCTTTATTACCCTGTTCGATGGCCCAGCCAGCTTCAGAAGCAGTTTTCTGGTGAGCATACTGCTGAGCGTACATGGGATCATTGGGTTTGAAGCTGCCAGGAGCAGCCTGAACAGGAGCCTGCTTGACGTTGGCGGGGAGATTCAGCTTGACGATGTAGTTGGGTTCTGCATAGAGAACTGCAGGATTGCTCTGCAGAGCCTGGAGAGCCTGAGCATCGTTAGTGCGCAGAGCGCCCATGCCGTTAGCAGAAGCTTTCATCAGAACAAAACCAGACTGAGCGGAGCTCAGGGGTTTAGCCTGCAGGTTGAGGCTGCGAACGTTGCCCTGAGACAGAGCTGCCTGAGCAGTTGCACCGGGCTTCAGTTTGACGATGAATTCACCAGGAACGGCTTGCAGGCCGCTGCGAGCTGCTTGATCGATGGCGGCTGCATTAGCGGACTGAGGAGCACGGGTGTTGTTGACGCTATTAGCACCAACGTTAGTACGAGGAACACCAGCTGCGGGACCAAGTTGCTGATTTTGGCATGCCACCATGGTGGCGGCCAGGGAAGTCAGGGCAACGGCGGAAATGACGCGACGAACGTTCTGGTTCATAGGATCACTGAATCTCCTTGGGTATTAAGTAAAAACTAATGTTGTGTTAAAAAGGCTTAACCGCTTTTTAATCATTATAGGGAAGGGAATTTAGGAAGTCAAGCCCTGTAAAGTAAATTTCCAGGCTCTTTTCCTGAAAGTTTACTGAGAGATTCAGGAGGAGAAGAGGGATTTGTGATCTTAACCAGAAGATCATTCCCTTAACCGAAAGACAAGCTGGGGAGGCTTGAAGAACATTTCGGAGTAAAGAGAGATGCAGATGCTGAGGGCGGGACTTGAACCCGCACGGACTAGGTCCGGGGGATTTTAAGTCCCCTGCGTCTGCCGATTTCGCCACCCCAGCAGGTGGTGTAAGAAAGAGAGTTAAGTGGCTGTTGCTTCTAGCAGAACCGAAGGTAGTGCGTAGAAGGCTCTTACTTTAGCGACACGATCTTGATTTATAAAAGAGTGTGCTGTAAAAGCCGCTTAACAGGGGGAAAGCGGAGCGGACGGGACTCGAACCCGCAACTTCCTGCGTGACAGGCAGGTGCTCTAACCGATTGAACTACCGCTCCGTTCAATCAACCAACGAGTTCAGTATAGCGAAGCCCACTGGCAGCGGCAAGGTTAATTGAGAAAAAAATTGCAGAGAAAAATCGGGGAGGTAGGTGGTAGGGAGTAGGGGGAAGAGAGGCTGAAGAATCAGGCGAAGAAATGAGGCCGATCAAAATGTCGGGGTGAAGTGGGGATATTTGTTGAATTATTCTTTGATCTTGATCAGTTGAAGGGCGCAAATTTTTTAAAAAAATGAGGCTGTCAGATGATTTATTCAGATTAATGGGCTGGTCTGACATACCTTGACCCAGGTTTGTTTTGATTCAGGCTCGGTTAAAGCAGGTTGATTTTGTCTTTAAAATCGTTTTGCTCAAGTCCAAACCCACACTGAAAGGACTGAACGAACTTTAAAAAGAGTTTTAAAGCAGAGTTGGTTCACTCATCAGGAGTCTAATAAGTCAAAGAGAACAGCTGGTGACTTTATATAGAGAGAGCCCACAGAGTTGTGTTTGCTATTTAACTCAAGTTGTGACCTACCCAACTTGAGTTGTTTAGATGTGGGCCCATAAGTTAAAGGCATTTTTGTCCCAGCCCCAACTACTCCCTACCCACTACCACCTACGACTCTATCTACGCGTCTGGATTTTTGCTCTTCAGGCTTTCAAGCAGAATCTGACGATAGGTCCAGATATAGACGACACCTGACAAAATAGTCAGCAAGACCGCAATCGCGTAGATCGCCATGCCGAGGTCAATAAACGTGCGGTCGCGGAGATTTTCACTGCGTGAAACTAAAAAGATCATAATTGCGGCCATCTGGGCAGCGGTTTTGGCTTTGCCAATATTATCAGCCCCCATCACCACGCCGTACTCTGTTAAAAGACCGCGTAGGCCGGTAATTAAAAACTCACGACCAATCACCACTACAACTGTCCAGACGGGCAGTTGGATGATGCTGTCAGCGGCGAAGGCGACTAGGGCCGTCGCCACCAACAATTTATCTGCTAAAGGATCCAGCAGTTTACCTGCATCACTGACCTGCTTAAAGCGGCGGGCGTAGTAGCCGTCAAACCAATCGGTACAAGCGGCTACTACAAACACAACCAGGGCCAGGGTATCGAACTTCATGCCCGCTGTTACAAAGTAACAGAAGGGCACAATCAGGACGAGCCTGAGCAGAGTGAGCAGATTGGGAATCGTCAAGGCAGTTTAAACAGAGACAGGCTGCTCATGATCTGATTTGGCGCTGCAACAGGCTCAGCCGGTGTTTCGGGAGCGGGTGCAGGTGCCGACGCAGAGGGCTCAGTGACGGTTTCAGTCCCGTCTTCAGAGCGGGTGCGGATGGCCTGGCTGGTAAGCGTGTCAAAGAAGACAATTTTCATACGGCCCAGCGGGGGGGCGTTAGCTGCTGAAACAGCGGTACCGAAGTTGCGCTGCGGCGTAACCTGGCCATTGGGCAGGACTTCTAAGAGTGAGATGTTGTAGCCGCCACCCCCGTTGCTGACATAGATTTGCTGGTCAGTCGAGGTGACATCAACACCGACAGGTGAAGTAGCCGGACGGCTGGAATTACCGTTGATCGGGATATTCTGGCCAACAGACTGTAAGTTGACATTGCCGGTGAGCTGGCCAGGATTGTTGATGACGGTAATCACGTTAGCAGCTGAACCGGTGATATACAGACGGTTAGCGGCTTTGGCAATCGCGATGTTTTCAGGGGTGATAACCGGATTGGTCTGATCACGCAGGGTGACCTGGGCAACGGGCTGCTGAATATTGGCGCCGTTAAAGACCAGTAACTGGTCGTTTGCTGAATCAACGACATATACGCGGCCATTGCGATCAACAGCTACGTCTCTTAAGTCAACGCGAGCCGTTGCGGCGGGCTGGAAAAACTCAGCCAGGGTGAAGTTATCAGCCTGAGACTGGTTAAAGGCCAGCAGAGTGCCGTTAGCGCGATCGACGACAAACAGACGATTGTTGTCAGGTGAGACTGCAATCTGGGCTGGGCTGGGGCGACGAGCTGTCTGGGCATTGCTAAACGGAATGCGGATCGAGCGCAGCAGGTTGGGCAAACGGCTCGGGACGGTTGTATCCAGAATCGCAATTGAGCCAGTGTCACCCACGGTGATATAAGCGCGGTTGCCGATTGAGTTAAAGGCAACGCCCTGGGGCTGAGCGCCCTGAACGTTAACGCGACCACGACTGATTAATTCAGTACCGGTCAGACGCTCAAACACAGAGATAGAACCATCGTTAATATTGGTGACAAGGGTGCGGCGGCTATCAGTTGAAACCGCGATATCATCGGGACGCGCACCGGTTTCGAGGGTGCTAACAACTCGGTGATTGAGCAGGTTAAAGACATACATCTCATTGGTGGTGGGGCTCAGGATCAAGGAGATGTTATTGGATGGGACGTTGCCGGAGCCAGGCGTACAGCCAGCCAGGGAGAGGGCGGCGAGGGCGGCCAGGGCCGGGCGTAAAAATCTCTGTTGCTGCTCTTTCATGCTTACCAACCTGTGACACTTGCTTTGATTGGGGGGTGGAAATTGGGATAGGGGCCAATCCGTGGATCACTATAACATGAATTGCGCGGGCGCAAAACAGGGCTATGGGCTGTGGGCCACGGGCTGTCAGCAGAGCTTAAGTCCTTAACGAAGGGCTTGATGGCTTTGTGCATGGCCCATGGCTCATAGCTCAGAGCCTCTTTGGGCCTTTTCCCAATTCAAAAGAAATCATGATACATTGTTAAGGTGTCATTAAAATTCGTTTGAATGCACCAAAAAACTGTGCAAAACACGCAGACGAAGCAAAATCAAACTCAACACCCACGAAAGGATCTGGACGTTTGTAGCGTCTTTCACCCCGATTGCTGCAGACGAAAAGGTAGTCTTTTGATGCAACTCAAAGAAATGGTTCTTTACTCTGTCCCGTTGTTGGGCTTATTGGGCCTCATTATTATGTGGTTCAAGTCCTCCTGGGTCAGCAAGCAAGATGCCGGCGACGATAATATGAAAGAGCTTGCCGGCTATATCGCTGAGGGGGCTATGGCCTTCCTGAAAGCCGAATGGAAAATCCTCGCGGTTTTTGTTGTGATCGCTGCTGCGATCCTGGCCTGGTCCGGTACTCTGGTTCCGACTTCTTCGCCAGTCATTGCAATTGCATTTATTATTGGCGCGGTCTTTAGCGCCACCGCCGGTTATTTCGGCATGAATATTGCAACAAAAGCCAATGTGCGTACAACAAACGCAGCCCGCTCGGGTCTGAAAAACGCCCTTAACGTCGCCTTTACGGGCGGTACGGTTATGGGTCTTGGCGTTGCCGGTCTGGCTGTACTTGGCCTCGGCGCTCTGTTTATTCTCTTCTATAACATTTATGTTGTCAGCGCTGGCGGCACCGTCAACGGCGTTGAAATGGAAAAAGCGATTGAAGTTCTTGCTGGCTTCTCGCTCGGCGCTGAATCGATTGCGCTCTTTGCCCGCGTAGGCGGCGGGATTTATACCAAAGCTGCTGACGTTGGCGCTGACCTCGTCGGTAAAGTCGAAGCCGGCATTCCCGAAGATGACGTCCGCAACCCCGCGACGATCGCTGATAACGTTGGTGACAACGTTGGTGACGTTGCTGGCATGGGGGCTGACTTGTTCGGTTCTTATGTCGCGACAATTCTGGCAACCATGGTACTTGGTCGCGAAACGATCGCGCTGGGTGCCCAGGATCAGTTTGGCGGTCTTTCGCCGATCCTGCTGCCGATGGTGATTGCCGGTCTTGGCATCATCTTCTCTGTGATTGGCTGCTCGCTGGTTCGCATCGCTGATGATGACGGCGATGTTCAGACCGCTCTCAATATCGGTAACTGGACTTCCGTTATTCTCACCACCATTGCCTGCTACTTCCTCGTGAAGTGGATGCTGCCCGCTAACCTCGAACTGCGTGGCCATGGCTTTACCAGCATGGGTGTGTTTATGGCGATTCTGGTCGGCTCAATTGTTGGCGCTCTGATGAGCGTTGTGACTGAGTTCTACACAGCCATGGGCAAGCGTCCGGTACTGTCAATTGTTAAACAGTCTGACACAGGTGCTGCAACCAACATCATTGGCGGTCTGAGCATCGGCATGGAATCTACTCTGATTCCGACAATTATTCTGGCTGCTGGTATTTATCTGTCTCATCACTTTGCAGGCCTCTACGGCGTAGCGATTGCTGCTGCTGGCATGATGGCTACTACCGCGATGCAGCTGGCAATTGACGCCTTTGGCCCGATTGCTGACAATGCTGGTGGTATTGCTGAAATGAGCGGTCTGCCCAAAGAAGTTCGTGCTCGTACTGACGTGCTTGACGCTGTGGGCAACACCACGGCTGCAACCGGCAAAGGCTTTGCCATTGCCTCTGCGGCTCTGACGGCTCTGGCTCTGTTTGCTGCCTTTGTTGGCTTAGCGGGCATTGATTCAATCGACATCTATAAAGCGAATGTACTCGCTGGTTTATTTGTCGGCGGCATGATTCCGTTTATCTTCTCCTCGCTGGCAATTGCGGCTGTTGGCCGTGCTGCAATGGCGATGGTTCAGGAAGTTCGTCGTCAGTTCCGCGAAATCCCTGGCATCATGGAGCACAAAGCGAAACCTGAATACGACAAGTGTGTGGCGATCTCGACCCAGGCTTCTCTCAAAGAAATGATGCTGCCTGGCGCGATTGCGCTGGTTACACCGGTTGTGGTCGGCTTTGCTTTTGGTCCTGAAGTGCTCGGCGGCCTGCTGGCCGGCGTCACCGTCAGCGGCGTTCTGATGGGCATGTTCCAGAACAACGCTGGTGGCGCTTGGGACAACGCTAAAAAGTCCTTTGAAGCCGGCGTTGAAATCAACGGCAAAATGGAATACAAAGGCAGTGATGCCCATAAAGCTTCCGTTACCGGTGATACGGTTGGCGATCCCTTTAAAGATACTTCGGGTCCTTCGATGAACATTCTGATCAAACTGATGAGCATCGTGGCCCTGATTATCGCTCCGCATATCTCTGTTAACCGCGCTCACGGCACCCCCACACCGGGTGCTGAAGCTGGCGGCGAGCCTCATTCTTCCAGACCCGCAATTGAGCGTCTGGCTGAACGTCAGGCCGATCAGGCTGATAGCCGGATTGCTTATACCGTGAAGCGTTCTAACCAGAACTAATCATGCATGGCCAGATTGTCGTCATCCTTGCGCTGATTTGCTCGTTGGCGGCACTGGCCTATAGCGGACTGCTGGCTTTTGGCCTTTTAAAACTGCCAAGCGGCAATCCGCGGATGCAAGAGGTCGCACTGGCGATTCAGGAAGGCGCAAGCGCTTACCTGGGTCGCCAGACCCGTACTCTGGCCCTGGTTGGAGCCTTGATTTTTATTGCCCTTTGGGCCAGTCTGGATAACTTTAAAATCCCTTACGTCGCACTCTGCTTTGCAGTCGGTGCGGCGTTTTCTGCATGTGCCGGTATGATCGGCATGCAGATTTCAGTGCGCGCCAATGTGCGCACGGCTCAGGCCGCTGAAACAGGCTTAGGTCATGCCCTTCAGACATCTTTTAAAGGGGGAGCCGTCACGGGTTTAGCTGTGGTCGGTTTAGGCATGTTGGGCCTTTCAGGCTTTTACTTGATTTATCAGGCTTTAGGGCTTGAAACCGATGTTTTTTTAAAAGCGATTATTGGCTATGGCTTTGGGGCCTCATTAATCAGTCTCTTTGCTCGCGTGGGCGGTGGGATTTATACCAAAGCCGCAGATGTGGGCGGTGACTTAGTGGGTAAAGTGATTGCGGGTCTGCCAGAAGACGACCCGCGTAATCCGGCTTGTATTGCTGATAATGTCGGGGACAATGTGGGCGATTGTGCCGGTATGGGCGCAGACTTATTTGAAACCTATAGCGTGACCCTGATTGCCGCCATGTTATTGGGCTATTTTGCTTTTCAAACTGAAGCTGTTTTAATGCAGCGCGCGGTGCTTTACCCGCTTGCCTTAGGTGGTGCAGCGATGATTGCGTCGATTATTGCCACTTGGTTTGTCAGGCTGCCCAAAGGCAGCAGTAAAGTAATGGCCGCTATGTATCAGGGTTTAGCTGCTTCAGCTCTGCTTTCAGCTGGGGCTTTTGCCCTGATTACAAACGTGTTTTTTGAACAGACCGAACTTTCCTGGCTGCGGCTTTATTTAGCGGCTTTAGTCGGTTTAGGCGTGATGTTGCTGATTACCCTGATCACTGAATATTACACATCCACTAAATTTAAACCTGTCAAATTTGTCTCTGAACAATCCAGAAGCGGGGCTGCAACTAATATGATCAGCGGCTTGGCTGTCGGCATGCAAAGCACCCTGGCGCCGATTCTGGTGATCTGCGCGGGTATGCTGTTGGCTTATTATTTAGTCGGTGGCCGCTCTGAGCCCTTAGCTGGAATTTACGGCATTGCGATTGCTGCCACGGCGATGCTTTCAAGCTGTGGAATAGTTGTGGCGATAGATTCGTTTGGGCCGATTACAGATAACGCCGGCGGCATTGCCGAAATGGCTCAGCTGGATCCGGAATACCGCGCGATTACGGATGAACTCGACGCTGTTGGCAATACCACTAAAGCAGTGACTAAAGGATATGCAATTGGCTCAGCTGGACTTGCAGCACTGGTGTTATTTGTCAGCTATACCCAGGAAATAGATCTGTTACGCCTGCAGCAGGGCCAGCCCAAGCTGGTTTATTTACTCAGCGATCCGCTGGTGCTGACAGGCTTGTTTATTGGCGGTATGCTGCCTTTTTTCTTTTCTTCGCTGTTTATGAACTCAGTGGGTAAAGCTGCCGGTAAAGTGATCGAAGAAGTTAAACGTCAGTTTGAAGAGATCCCTGGCATTCTTGAGGGCACAGCCCGACCGGAATATGGCCGCTGTGTGGATATTGTTACCCAGGCAGCTTTAAAAGAAATGATTCTGCCGGGTCTGCTGGCGATTTTAGCGCCAGCACTAGTGGGCTTTGTTTTGGGACCTTTGGCTTTAGGTGGCTTATTAGTCGGTTCGATTCTGACGGGCCTGCTGCTGGGTATTTTTACTACTACCGCTGGCGCGACCTGGGATAACGCGAAAAAATATATTGAGCTGGGTTATTTTGGCGGTAAAGGCAGCGAAGCTCATCAAGCGGCGGTGATTGGCGATACAGTCGGCGATCCGTTTAAAGACACCGCCGGCCCGGCTTTAAATCCGATGATTAAAATTCTCAATATTGTGGCGCTGTTAATTGTCAGCTGGATTGCTGGCGGCAGTTTATTGGGCCTATAAGTTTAA
>CAJYHH010000901.1 GCA_913773825.1 Candidatus Sericytochromatia bacterium
CCGTTCTCTTAGATTAACTTTCCGTGTATGAGCCTTCACATTGACCTGTGTCGGTTTAATTGATTTGCCAAAGGCCTGCTTGATCATTCTCAGATGAGCCTTGATCCCCACGGAACCGGTTAATCCAAACTCATGCACAAATGCATACGGAACTAAGGCACCGCCCGCGCCTACAGTACCCTCGATCCAGTCCTTACCCTCTTCAACTCTGGATGAGATTGAGCCACGTAACCGACCTGATTGAACGTTGAGCCGCTGACCAGTCAGCATGTCTTCCTGAACGGTGCGCTGTAACTTTAACGTCAAGGCATTAATCGTGCGTCTGATTTCAAACCGGATACGATCATTCATATCGTTAAAATTGACGTTTACATCAACTCGGGTATCGCTCATGGCTCACCTATTCGGCTGTTGCTTTAGACGTAGGCTTCTTTGTTTCTGACTGCTCGATGAAACGCTCGAAACCCAGTGGCTTAAGCATATGAATGATGTCTGTATCGGTCGTGATTAAACCGTTCGATACCTCGAAAGTCTGCCCACCGATTTCAATGGAGGTGGCTTTGTAGCCAGCCGGAGCCTGATATTTAAAAAGCATACGTTTCTCCTAAACCACAAATGCACCAACACTCAATGAATTAGGGTTGGTACCATCTGCAGTGGGAATTGAATTTTTTAGCGCCAGATAGCGCTGGCCATAAATGCTCTGGTTGTAAAACGTTTCAGTGTTAGAGCGCGAATAACTCACGCTCTGACCTGCAATCGTCATACTTGAAGCATCTGAAAAGCCGTTACCTGACTTGGTTTTGAGTGCAACTTTTAGGATATGTGCTGCATATAGACCCGCAGCACGCTCTTTCAGCTCACCAAATTCAACCGAACTCACCACCAGATCTGCTTCTTCGAGTGCATCTGCAATCTCTGCATCTGGCAAATTCAGCAGTGCTGTGTCGTATTTAAATTTCTGTTTAAATGCCTGCGGGTCCATACATCACCTATTCTTTTGCCTGTGAAAGTTTTGCCTGTAATTGCTCCAGGCTTTCATCGTCGCTAAAGGTAATACCTAAACCAGTCAATTCAGACTTTACGGCGGCCAGAGCTGTTTCACCGGCTGCTTTGGCTGCATCCGTTGCAGCATCGTTTTGTTTGCCCCCTTTACCACCACGGCCAGATTTAGGCGCTGCTTTAGGCTCATCATCGGCGATCT
>CAJYHH010000902.1 GCA_913773825.1 Candidatus Sericytochromatia bacterium
CTGGAGTTCAGACGTGTGCTCTTCCGATCTCAGGCTTTGCTTAAGATAAATACTTTTTGCAGATATTTTGCCAGATCTTGCCACATAGCTGGCTGACTGCGACAACCCACGTAGCCATCAGGCCGTACGAGGTAAAGCGCGCTGTTTCCTGCTTTTAACCCTAAGCGATCATCAAGTGCAAAATAGATTTGGTCTCTCTGAATAAAATCGGGTGCTTGTTCAAGCCAGAAAACGCTTATTAAACCGCTAAAATGCTGATGGATACGCGTTTGAATGGTTAAAAGCTCAGGACTGTTACCGCTTAAAAACAAACTATGATGAGGACCACGCAGCAGATCAAACAGCTGAAGCTGCTGATTGCCGTTGTTTAATTTAAAGTCAGGCATGCGGTCTCCAGCTTTGATTCCGCCTCCCCAAATCTCCCAATGATCAGTGTTTAGGTCAGAATTTGGATAATGAATCGCCAGTTCTGAGGCTGTCTTGCGAATCTGTTTGCGGATCCTTTCGCGCTGACCAAGTAAAGCCAATAAACCATTGCGAATCTGCTGGGCAACAGGGTGATGGAGGGTAATCGCTCGGGTTGCGAGATCCGTTTCACGCACCAGCTGACGGGCTACCGTCAAGCGCTCTTGCTGATAAGTCGCCAACAGACTTTCCGGACTAAGTCCTCTGAGGACCAGAGCCAGTTTCCAGCCCAGGTTATAAGCGTCTTGCATGGACGTGTTCATGCCTTGACCGCCAACCGGGCTGTGAATATGGGCTGCGTCTCCAGCCAATAAAACGCGACCGGCCTGCAGAGCTTCAACATAGCGGTGATGTATCTTAAAGCTCCCCATCCAGTCTGGGGCCTGCAGCTTTAAGCCGGGCCAAGCCCGCTCGCTGACGATCTGCTGGAGCTCAATTAAACTTGGCTGATACCCTTTGGGTAAATCTCGCTGAGCGCTCGCACAAATCACCCGATAACGTGTACCCTGCAAGGGAAAAATCAAAAGTGGCCCCTGCTGGTGCAAAAAAGCAAAGGCTTGATTCTGAAGCTGCTCTTGCGGCCACTCTAAATGCAGATCCGCCAATAAAAAACTTTCTGGGTACTGTTCGCCCTCAAAGGCAATATTAACGGCTTTGCGCACTCTGCTATGGGCACCATCACAGCCCACCAGCCAGCGGCAGCGCAGGGGGCGTATTTGGCCGTCAGGCCACTGAATATCTGCATTCACACCCGTTGGGGTTTGAGTCAGCGATACGAGTTTTGTTTGATATTGTGTCTCTAGACCCAGAATCTCAAGCTGTTCTCTCAGTACAGCCTCGGTTTGAGCCTGAGAGACGCCTAAAATATACGGGAAGGGTCCTTCTAAACGGTCCATGTCGAGTTGCACCAGACGTTGGTTGCCCGCAAACACATTAAATCGGGTAATCTGGGTTCCGACAGCAATTAAGCGATCTGCCATACCCATATCGTCAAACATTTCAAGGCTGCGAGCATGGACAGCAACCGCACGAGAAAGTTCTGAGGGCCCAGCAGCTGAGTCAATCAGACAGGCGGTTACACCATGGCGCAAAAGTTCTGCAGCTAAAACCAAGCCGGTTGGCCCAGCGCCAACAATCAGAACGTCAACATCACTATCTTGATGAGAAGCCGGAGCAGAAGCGTTTTTATTCATTTTGCTATGCTAGCCTTTGATAAAGCGGGTTTACAAGACTTCAATTATTTACAGACCCAACTTGAATATTCAAATCATTCAAGTTGACAGGCGTTTGACAACATCCGGGTTCAGGATTGTAACTCCCCAGTTTTAAACTTGTATTTTATGATATGGTATGCGATACACTCCTGTTAGGATTATTTCAGATGTCAGTTTTCAGTTCGCAACCACATTCTTTTTTAAGTCCGGATTCGGACTTTACAGCGCAAGCAAGCGTTCAAGCTGCTTTGGCAAGTCTCAAGCAACATGGTGACTGTCGCTATACAGCTCTATTTGCTTTTGAGTCCAGCCAATTGCGAAACGCTTATTATTATGACGCAAACAGCCCAGATTTGCTTGCCCCACTAGATCCGATGCCAGTTGATGAATCGTATTGTGTATTTGTACAGCAGTCTCAAAGAACGTTTATAATTCATGATTCGCAGCAGGATCCTCGCGTTGAGAATCATCATAAACAACAGATTTTTCGCTCATATTGTGGCGTGCCGATTTTTACCCCACAAGGGCAGTT
>CAJYHH010000903.1 GCA_913773825.1 Candidatus Sericytochromatia bacterium
CTCGTCAGCAATGCCGTTGGCACCGAGCACTTCACGCGCAACGCGGGAGATTTCCAGCGAGACGCGCACGTTGTTCATTTTGGCCATAGAGATCTGGGGATGTTTGATCTTGCCCTGATCTTTTAACTGACCGAGGCGATAAGCCAGAAGCTGGCCTTTGGTGATTTCGGTAATCATAAACACCAGTTTCTGCTGAACCAGCTGGAAGCCAGCAATCGGGCGGTCAAACTGAACACGCGCTTTCGAATAGTTCAGAGCGGTGTCATAACAAGCCATCGCAGCACCCAGAGCGCCCCAGGCGATGCCATAACGAGCCTGGCTTAAGCAGCCCAGCGGGCCTTTTAAGCCTTTGGCTTTGGGCAGCATGTTTTCAGCGGGGATTTCGCAGTTGTCAAAGATCAGCTCAGAAGTCACTGAAGCACGCAGGCTGAATTTGCCTTCGATGTCAACAGCGCTAAAGCCCGGTGTGCCTTTTTCGACTAAGAAGCCGCGGATTTCGCCTTCGTCGTCTTTGGCCCAGACGACTGCGATATCAGCAACCGTGCCGCTGGTGATCCACATTTTGGCGCCGTTGAGCACATAGCCATTTTCGGTTTTACGCGCACGGGTGATCATGCCACCGGGGTTAGAACCAAAGTCAGGTTCAGTCAGGCCAAAGCAGCCAATTTTGGTACCGGCCGCCAGCTGGGGCAGCCATTTTTCTTTTTGCTCTTCAGAGCCATAAGCATAAATCGGCCACATAACCAGTGAGCTCTGAACAGAGGCAAAGCTGCGCAGGCCGCTGTCGCCGCGCTCAAGTTCCTGGCAGATCAGGCCGTAAGCAATCGAGTTGAGGCCGGCACAGCCGTAGCCTTCAATGCTCGGGCCCAGCAGGCCGAGTTCGCCAAGTTTAGGAATAATTTCGTGGGGGAAAGTCCCGTTGCGGTAATGCTCGGTGATGATCGGGAGATACTGTTCTTCGACGAAAGAACGAACAGTGTCGCGCACCATACGCTCTTCTTCGGTCAGGAGGTCGTCGAGCTGAAAAAAGTCAGCGCCAATAAACTGAGACATGCGGAAAGTTTCCTTTAAAAAAATCGCTCGTATTCTGATCTCTATTAAGTCCCCTGGCATAGAAGGGGAGAATCGTCAGGTGAGCTGGATCTATTGTAACATCAGACCTGAATTAAGACTATGTACAGGTTAAATTTGCCTTAGATAAAGTTGATTTCAGAATATGCGCCAGATTCTTACAGCCCATAGGTTATATCAACCAAGTAACCTTTATATCCAGGCTAACCATCTCAACCAGGGAGTAAAGCAGCAAATCCAGACCAACGCTAAACTCAAAGCAGGCCAAATTGATTGGGGAAACAAGGCAAAAACCAGTAAAGGCAAAAATGAAAAAATGAAAGGAATCAATATCAACCAAACAGGCGTTAATTGAAAAACACCTGTTTGATCAACCCGTAACAGACGTGAACGGTAATCACTCTGTGAGCGCCAAAAATACGGTTCAGCAAAAGGAATAATTCTGACCGGGGCAACCCAGTCTGATTTACGTGATTCAGTAGAAGCTGTGAGTGTCGAACTGATTGTTTTAAACGAAGTTTTATGTCCAGATACAGTGGTTAGAGTGCTAAAAAAACCATCTGTACTGCCTGCATTTAGATGATATAAATCGAGCTTGAGGCTCATCTGCTGCTCTGGCCTTAGAGCGATGAACTTAGAACTGATGGGCTGAGTACTTGGACAATTATCTAAATGCGGAGATAAACAATCAGAAACAGCTTGGCGAGTGTCGATAACACTCATCTCATCGGTAGCTGAAACCCAGTTTCCAGCCAGAATTTCAAAGGGTAGACCAGCCAGCGGGTACACCATCATGCTGGACAGCACAATTAAACCCATCCACTCACGCGTTTTGTGCTGACAAACTCGACTAAACAATATAAGTGCAAAGGTCAGGCAGGGAGTCCATAACAGCAACTTACAAACACTGTAAAAACCAAGCATATTAGCCGTTATGGCAGGTGTCCAAGGACTAGGTAAGCAACTCATCAGTAGATGCACAAGAAGATAAATCACAGCGCCTAAACCCAACTGACAAACAATCAGTCTAAATCTGTCTGGCTTTGTTGTTTCAGAATTTTTTAGAGCCCCATCAGAAAGCATCGTCAAGTTGTTTGACCCGTGTAATCGCCCACCAGGGCCCTTTTGTCTGTCTCAATAAGGCAGCCCAATACCAGGCCGAAACATCACTCCAGCTTTGCTGAGCAGGATCCAGAATCTGCTCTTGCACCAGCAGGTTTTGACCGTCTTTGCTCACCAGATTGCGGCCCCAGTTGCGATTGCCCTCTGTGTCCTGGCTGACGGTCTGAGGCGTAATTGTATAGCCGATGCCCCGATAACAATCCGCAGCGGGATGTAATAAGCGGGTTTCATGGTTAATCCAGCGCAAAATCATCACTTCATTGCCCAGCGCAAACTTGCCAACCCGGCCCGGAAAGCCTTTAACAAAACCTGCTTCAACCTCAGTCAGCGGCAAGGGCTTCAGCTTTTTTCCTTCAAAAGACAAAGGCCAGCCCGGAAAATCTGTTTGAGGATTAGTTTCAGCCGGATAAACAAGCAGAGGCATTAGGGCAGCCAATAAACCCAACCCGGTCATTAAACTGACTCGCAAACGATTAGACAGCTGAGGCATAAGGCTGACCCCGAGATTTTAAAATGGCGCTGAGTTTGACAACTGCAAGACTCAATAAGGCAAAAGCCGTTAAGCCTGACAGGGTATGCATGCCACGTGGTTCAGAAAAAATCCCGGCTTCAAAATAAAATAAGGTCACAGCCCGACTGAGATTGGCCAAAAGCACCCCAGCAAATGTCAGCCCTGATAAAATCAAAGCTTTTTTCCAGTTCAGCTGATGCCAGTACATCAGCAGGCAAGCTAATAAACCCGCTACCCAGAGCATTTTGACACCGCTGCAGGGTGCATCAATCAATACAATCTGCTGCCCCCAATGTAAAGCAGCCCCTTCTGCAGTGACATTTAAACCATTGAGTCTAAGCATCAGCACCGCCCCCTGAGCAATCAGCCAGCGCATCGGAAAACCCAGATAAAACTGAAGGGATGCCAGCCAGGGCAAAGACAATAAGGCCAGGCCATAGATTCCGGGCTGGGGTCCTCGACCGGAAGCCAGCACACTCGCCAATGCCAGCATCGCCAATAAAGCTTTAAGCAAATCCGGTAGCCAGGCAAAGCCTATAAGATAAAGCAGTAGCCAGATAAACGTCAGACTCTGAGTTTGCTTGCTGCGCTCGGGATCAAGCACAGCAGGCGGGGACTGCCAGAACAACAGCGCTAACACACCCAGCGCCAGCAAACCCCAGGGTTCATCTGAACCATCGCTGAGACGGTTTAGATACCAGGGCCAGACCGGCCAAAAGGCCAGCAGGATCAGACCCAGGCGCAACATCAGACCCGTACCATTGCTTTGTTGCGCAGCTTAAGCCCAATCAAAACAACCAGCAGCGTCAGCAGCAATAGCCAGGTTTCGGGTTCTGGTACGGTCGGGACTTCAAGCTGGCTGACGGGTTTAAGGCCCGCCTCACGGAACTGCTGTTGATCTTCAAGCACCACGGCTGCACTGACGGGGGTCACCAGATGATAACGGACCGCCAGCTTGAGCGCATCATCGCGCTTGTTTTGACGAATGTAATGTGTGGCAGATTCCAGTGCCCAGAGCCTTGCCAGATGGGATGAGGTTTGAGGTAAATTTGCCACAGCTATCCCGGCAGGTCGGGCTTCGCGCTTAAAGCCAAAACGCTCAAGCTGACCGGATTGTTCGCGGGCATATTGGTCAAGCGCATCAGCCAGATTCGGACGAGCTGGCAACACGCGAATCGGG
>CAJYHH010000904.1 GCA_913773825.1 Candidatus Sericytochromatia bacterium
TGTCTTCAAACGTAATCGATCTCGGTGCCCGGCAGACAAAGGCCCAGCCGTAGCTGTCGAGCCGGTTCACGAAGGCATAGCTGAAAAATCCGGCGTCGAACAGGACACAGCGAGGTCTGATTTTAAATTGATTGCGTAGACGCCTGAGCAATCGTAATCCGAGTTCCTGAACGCTTTCAGGGCCATTCCGATACTCAAAAGCCAGTGGAACGCGCTGCCTCCCATCGCTCCAAAGCAAGAGCACGACCGAAATCGCCGGCGTAACGTAGCCCCCGGCCGATTTCCGACGGCGTTTCACACTCGCGAGCAAGGTGCTTTCGATGCTTTTGGCAATCACGATTTCGTCCAGAATCGCCCAGCCTTCACGCAGTTGAAACAAGCCCTGAGCGGCCTCTTGCAGCTCATTTTCCGCAGACCAGGGTCGAGAGAAGAAGCGTGTCAACGAGTCATAGCTGAGCGTTTGGTCATGTGCAGTTGCCTGTTCAAACATGCTTTTTAAGCTGGAGCCTTTGCTGGCGACCGCCAGACACGATAAAATAGCAGTATTAGTCATATTGGGTCCTTTGATACATTCTCAGGACCCTATTTTAGTGCCTTTGGGCCTCACCCCATACTTCAGCTAGGCAGTTTGCTCAAAGCCGAGATGGACGATGAACTGATGCAGGCCCTCGAACAAACTGGACAGCGCTTTTTACTGGTTTCTGGCTGGTTCAAAACTGCCCGCACTTTGCCTGAGTCCTTCTTTGAAATTGAATCCGCTCCGCATGACTGGCTCTTTCCGCAAATGGCCGCGATTGTGCATCATGGCGGGGCTGGCACGACGGCGGCAACTCTGCGTGCAGGCAAAGCTGCAGTCATCTGCCCGCTGGTCGCTGATCAACCCTTCTGGGCTCGGCTCATGACCCGGATCGGAGTCGCTCTCGGGCCCTTTCCACTGCGTAGTCTCAAAACTGCCCAGCTGATTGAAGCGATTCTGCGCGTCACAACTGAGCCGACTTTTGCCCAACGCGCCGCCGAGCTGGGTGAACGCATCCACTCAGAACAAGGCGCAGTTCAAGCGGCCGACTTGATTGAGCGTTATCTTCACTCCAGCTAAATTTACTCATCTAACTTAATAGGCTTTAATGAACTTAACCATAATAACTATTTTGGCCATTATGGTCATATGAGGGCCAGCCCCTAACGGTGTTGATCACTTAGCTACCTAAACTTTTATCAACCACTCAATTTTATTTAAATTAAGTTGTATTTTCAATTTATTCTGTGATTCATTAAATATTCCGGCGCTTTGTTTGTATAATTCATTTTTTTGAATGACTGTGATAAGATTAAATTTAAAG
Organism: Candidatus Sericytochromatia bacterium; assembly: GCA_913773825.1. Taxonomy (GTDB): domain Bacteria; phylum Cyanobacteriota; class Sericytochromatia; order UBA7694; family UBA7694; genus CAJYHH01. The sequence goes on from CAJYHH010000904.1 coordinate 1,341, forward strand.
GCCCACCCGTAGATAGAAGTTTATTTACTTAAATAAATCTTTGAAAGGTGGAAAATTGTGATATTTAAGCTGGAATCGAGGATTTTAGATCCTATCATTTCCTGCTTCCCTGTTTTGATTCTTCTGCAGGAGAATCAAGATGCACACTAATCCGAGCATCAATCCCCATCTTTATCTAGCCAGCAGAATTCTAAGGCTGATTGTTCAGCTTTTCTTTAAGCTCTTGCTAGGATTTATGCTGATTCTTATCGCTAGCGCAGGCGGCCTGGCAATGGGTGCTTGGCTACGCATGCAGAATCTACCCGATGTCAGCAAGCTCGCCTTTTACAACCCGCATGAGCGTTCAGAAATTGTCACAGCTGACGGCATGGTGCTTGAACAAATTTTTGCAGAAGAAAACCGCAAAATTGTGCTGCTTAAAGATTTACCCGTTCATATTCCAAATGCCATCATGGCCATTGAAGATACACGCTTTCGTGAGCATACAGGTGTTGATCCAATTGGGATTTTGCGGGCTTTTAAAGCCAATCTCGACAGTCAGGATACAGTCCAAGGCGGGAGTACCCTCACCCAACAAGTGGTTAAAAATCTCTATCTCACTTCTGAACGCTCTTATGCGCGTAAAGCAGCTGAAGCCGTGCTCTCAGTCCAGGTCGATCTGCATTTTTCTAAGCAACAGATCCTTGAGCTCTATACTAATTTGATTTATCTCGGCCATAACGCTTATGGGATTCAAGCCGCAGCTGAAACCTATTTTGGCAAAGATGCCAAAGACCTTAACCTCAGTGAATCCGCCATGATTGCAGGTTTAATCAGAGGCCCTGAGATTTATTCACCCTATCACCATTACGCCAGTACCAAAGCCAGGCAGACACTGGTTTTAGATAAAATGGCAGAAGCTGGTTTTATTACAGCCCAACAAGCTCAGACCGCTAAAAAAGCGCCTTTAAAGCTTTATGGGATTCGGCGTGGAATGAAATATCCTTATTTTACAAGTTATGTTAAAGACGTGCTTAAACAACGTTTTAGCGCTCATGAGCTTGAAACCAAAGGTTATCGGATTGTCACGACCCTTAATCCGCATATGCAGGATTTGGCTAAAAAACAGCTAAGTGGGCATATCCGACAACTTAAACCCTATCGCGTTAATCAGGGTGCTTTAGTGAGTTTAGAAGCGCCCACAGGCTATGTTAGAGCCTTAGTTGGCGGGACTCAATTTGGTTATGGCAAAAATGAGTTTAATCGTGCCTATCAGGCTCAACGCCAGACAGGTTCTGCTTTTAAGCCCTTTGTCTATACAGCTGGTTTTGAAAATGGCTTAACGCCTGACAGCGTAGAATTAGATGCGCCTGTGTCATATGCGGATGGTCCTGGCAAAAGCTGGTCGCCCCAAAATTATGGCCGCAGCTTCAGCGGCTCTGTCACGATTAAACAGGCGCTAATGAAGTCCATTAACGTTGTCGCTGTTAAGGTCATGGATAAAGTCGGAATTAAACGCGTGATTGAATTGACCCAGCGCCTAGGGATTGAAAGTCCTGTCAGACCTTATCTTTCTTCAGCTTTAGGCGCATCTGAGATTACGCCACTTGAGATGGCTCAGGCTTATTCTGCTTTTGCGAATGATGGTTTGCAGTTTAAAGCCTCGCCTATTTTAAGAGTAGAAGATCGGCATGGTCACGTTATTTGGGATAATTCAAAGCCCGTTGGCAAACAGGTTTTGGGTAAAGATGTGGCTAGAGCCATTAACACATCTTTACGGGCGGTTGTTCAAGCGGGGACAGGCTATGCCGCCAGGATTCGAGGCCATCAGATTGCGGGTAAAACCGGGACAACCTCTGCGCATAAAGACGCCTGGTTTATGGGCTACACACCTCGTTATGTAACAGCCGTTTGGGTCGGCAACGATCAAAACCAACGGATGCTGGGTGCCACAGGTGGCGGGTTCTGCGCCCCAATCTGGCAAGATTATATGCAAGCGGTGCTTAAATCAACCCAGGCCGAAAAGTTTCCACCCGCCATTCCACTTAAACGTCCCAATCGATTGGGCAAAGGCAGTGCTGTTGTTCAGGCAACACCTCCACCATCGTCTGAAAAAACGCGCACTGAGCAACTGGCAGCCCGCGTACAAGCCCGGCTCAACTCCAGCGTTCCAACAGCACAACCGGTCAGACCTCAGAGCAATCAGCCTCTATCTACACCCTCTTCTGCTCAACTAAGTCCTGAGCAAAATCCAGGCGAACTAAGTGATCTAAGCGAACAAAGACGTGAGCACAACGGTCGCCAAAGTCAGGCAGCTCAAGCAGGTGCCTAATGAAAAGAATTGTCAGGCAACCACGCATCAAACATGTTCTGCTTGAAACAAGCTTAAACAGTCCAGTGCGCCAGCTCTTGCTTGAGCTGATGCTGGCCTTATCCAGTCAGATTGCTCTGCAGGGCCACTTAAAAATCGGATCAGCCTGTTTCTCTTATCGCGGTGTCGCAGAAGTAACCGGCATCTTAGCAACTCGGCCTGATTTAAATCAGATCCAAATCAAGGATCGCGCTTTTAGCATGACTTTAAACGACCATGTGAATGGAATTGAACTCAGCTATGTTGATTTACAGCAGCCAGCAGCAGCTATTTATTCAGAAATCACTCAGTTATGCCAAAAGATTTTGTCTCATCTTGAGCAAATGGAATAAGGATTTGACTAAGCCTTGGCTTTAATAAAGGCTTCTATCTGACTGTTCTCTCCTAAAATTAGCAAAGTATCTTCTTCTTGAATCATGACATCCGGACTTGGGACAATGGCGAGTTCCCGACTGGCATTTTTGATCGCCATAACATAAATTCCATAACGTGCGCGCAAATCTAATTGTTTAAGACTCATGCCAATCAGACTGCGGCTTGCATGTATTTCGACAATGGAATAACGCGGATCAAGTTCAAACCCTTCTAAAATCTGAGTGCGAACCAGCGAACGGGCAACTCTTTCCCCCATATTATGTTCTGGGTAAACAACCGTACCAACATTGAGTTTTTCAAGGATTTTGCCATGAGCCGGCGTGCTGGCTTTGGCAATAATCCGTTTGACGCCAAGTTCTTGAAGGTTTAAAGCCGTTAAAATACTGTCTTGTAAATTTTCACCAATCGCGATTACAACAGCATCAAAACCCTGTAAACCCAGTCGCTGCAGGGCATAGAGATTTGTCGCGTCCAGGCTCAGGCCTTCTGTGGCGAGCTGCTCATCCATCGCCTGCTGCACTTTGTTGATAGAATCATCAATCACTAAAACTTCATGGCCGAGTTTGCGCAAAGTACTCGCCACGCTAATCCCAAAATAGCCCAGTCCAATGACTGCAAATTGTTTCATTTAACTCACTAATAGACTTTCTTCAGGATAAGTAATCAACTTGGATTCTCGTCTGGACCAAATCGCCATGCCCAGTGTCATCACACCAACCCGGCCCACATACATCGTGGCGATAATCAATAGCTGACCTGCCGGACTCAGCTGACCGGTATAACCCACTGTCATTCCGACTGTAGCAAAAGCTGAGATAACTTCAAAGAGCACTGGCAATAACGGCTTATCGCCTTCGGTCAGAGTCAGCAAAATCGTGGTGCCATTGATCCACAATACAGAAATCAACAGGGTGGCCCAGGCTTTATCTTGAGTGGTATCAGAGAGTCTGCGTTTAAACAATTCGGTTTCATGCTGGCCCCGTAGAATACTTAGAACATGTTTTACTGCTACCAATAAGGTTGTGGTTTTGATCCCGCCGCCTGTTCCGCCTGGATTGGCGCCAACCAGCATTAACGACAAGGTAATAAACAGACTAGCCTGACTCAATAAACTGAGATCAAGCGCGTTAAAACCTGCTGTTCGAGGGGTCACTGACATAAAAAAGGCTGCCAGAAGTTTTTGCAGCGGATGCATCGGTCCCAAGGTACCAGGTCGATTGGCTTCAATCAGCAAATAACTCAGGGTGCCAAACAGCAATAAAGCCCCTGTCATCAGCAGGCTCACGCGGCTGTGCAGACTCAATTCACGCCACTTTAGGCGACGCTGCTGCAGGCGCGTCAGCAACTCAGCTAAAACCGGATACCCCATACTGCCTAAAATGATTAGTCCGGCAATCGTCCCCAGCACAATCGGTTGGGTATCAAAGCGAATCAGACTATCTGAAAAAGTCGAAAAACCCGCATTGTTAAACGCTGACACCGCATGAAACAAAGCCAAGTACAATCCTTTTTGCCAGCCATATTCGGGTACCCAAACCAGAGCCAGAAGCATAAATCCCAAAGCCTCGATTGCTAAAGTCAGCCGCAAAATCTGGAACAGAAACCCGACAACACCCCCAGGGCCAGACAGATCCAGGACCTGCTGCAAAGCAAGCCGTTCGCGCAAACTTAATCGCCGGCCAACGGCCAGCATCATCAAGCTGTACATCGTCATATAGCCTAGTCCGCCAACTTGTATCAGCAGTAAAAGACAAAGCTGGCCTGTGAGCGTATAGTAACTCGAAATATCGACTAGGCTCAGGCCAGTTACACACACAGCTGAAGTGGATTCAAAAATAGCGATTAAGATACCGCCAGCTGTAAATTCACGTCGAGACATTGGTAGATAAAGCAACAGGCTACCGATCACGATCAACAGAGCAAAGCCCAATAAGCTGAGTTGAGCTGCGCTCAAGCCCGGAAGGTGTCTAAACCACCCTCTCTGCTTTTCATTTAAACGGAACTCACGACGAGTGCCAGGGGATGAATAAGCCATGGCCTCAGTCTAACTGCCCTAAAGAGAAAGTGGCTAGTTTAAGCCGATTGACTAGATTGACTATTTTAGTCAATCTAGTCATAATCACAATATGAGTGAAAGCAGTGACTAAACGCAATGACTAAACAAAGAGAAAAAGCCAGCCGTGAAAAACAGATTCTAGCGGTTTCACGTCGTCATTTTGAACAATTTGGCTATAAAAAAACGACAATCGATGGCATTGTTCAAGAAGTGGGCATTGCAAAAGGGACTTTCTTTTTGCACTTTCAATCTAAAGAAGCTCTTTTGATCGGCGTCTTTCAACAATTGCGCCAAGAAGTTTTAACCCGTTTTGAGACTTGTATGTCTGCAAGCAGCCCTTCTCCTAGCCAACAGCTCGAAACGCTTTTACGTTTTGCCCTGGAACAATTACGCGCATATCCCCTTTTTCTCAGGCTGCATCAGATCGATCCAGAATTTCGCTTATTTAGACAAATTCTCGATTTACCCGATACACAGCAAGAACTCGATCAGGCGCTGAATCAGCTCAGAGCCATTCTGCAAGCTGGAATAGACTGCGGTGAATTTCGCCAGGATCTTGATCTCAACCACCTGCCATATATTCTCGGTTCGCTTAAATTCCTGATGTTTTACCCTGAGCTGATTACAGCTAATGGCCAGATCAGTACCCAAAGTTACATTGATACGCTGATTGCTTTGATCATGAAAGGTCTACAAGCATGAGTTTAGCGATTGAGCTGCATAAATTAAGCAAACAGTTTCAGGATTTTATTGCTGTAGATTCTCTCTCACTCAAAGTTGAATCGGGCCAGATATTTGGCTTTATGGGCCATAATGGCGCAGGCAAAACCACCACGATCCAGATGCTGCTAGGGCTGTTAAAACCGAGTGCAGGCCGTGCTCAAGTCTTTGGCTTAGATATCGTCACAGAGAGCTTAGCCATACGGGCACAATGTGGTTATTTGCCAGCCAGTTATCATCTGCCCCGCGAGATGACGGCTCATGGTTTTTTAAGTTATATCGCAGCGATGTTTGAACTAGAGCCTGCTCAAACAAGGAAGCGGATTGGTGAGCTACTTGAACGCTTTGAACTCAGTGAGTTTGCGCATCAAAAACTTGGCACCTTTTCAACCGGCATGTCTCAAAAAGTGGGTCTGGCTCAAGCGCTTTTAAACCAACCGCGTTTGCTCTTGCTCGATGAACCCACTGCCGGGCTGGATCCCTTAGGTCGCCACGATTTATTGACATATCTCCGCAGCCTGGCTCAAGAACATCGAACCAGCATCCTGTTTTCAAGCCATATTTTGTCAGATATTGAAAGCATTTGTGAACAAGCGGCTATTTTGCACAAAGGCAAACTGATTGCATCAGGCTCTTTAGACGAGCTCAAATCAGCACACGGCTGTGAGCGAATAGACGACCTCTATCTCAAGCTTGTGCGTGAGCTAAGCTGATGCAAGTGCAAATGGCAAACTGGCGCCTGCTCGGCCAGGAATACCTGACGGCCCTGTGTTCACGGCGTAGTCAATTACTCTTGGGAATCTTTTTAATCGGCGCAGCGCTCATGCCTTTGATGCTGCAAAAGCCACCCCCAGAACTGGTTCAGTTTTTGAGCCAATGGCTAGGGCCCCAACAGGCTGCTGACAAGTTATTTTTATTTGCCTGGTGTGATCTGGCCATGAATAAATTAGCGGTGATGTCAGCTCTGGCACTTAGTAGCGGTCTGATTGTCTCAGAACGCGCTACCGGATTATTACCCCTCTTACTCAGCAAACCGATTTGCGCCAGCCGATTGTTTTTAATCAAACTTTTGGCAGCTCAAGCCGTCTTTATCTCACTTTATGGGCTGATTTCACTGCTTGTCCTTGGTTTTTATCCCTTCTTTTTGCCAGGTTTTCAAGCCAGCCATTTTGCAGTCATTGTCAGTGTTCATGTGTTAGCGGGGACTTTTGCTGTTGCGTTTTCAGCCTGGATGGCCGTTCAGTTTCAACGCCGCCTGAGCAGTATGATTGCATCTGTCTTTTTTCTATCCCTGTTAATCGGCACGGCTTTTTTAGGCTTCTACGCGCCAAGCTTAAGTTGGCTTAGCAATCTCAATCCCTTTTATCACGGGGTTGTGCTGATTTCTCAACTTGAATCTTTATCGGTTTGGCTTGTCCTAAGCCGTGTTTTGATCTTATTAGTGCTCAATTTTTTGGTTATGGGGCTTGGTATCTGGCGGATTCAAGCGCTTGAACAGCATGAGGCCTTACTGTGAAACTCTATTCAGCCCAGCTTTTTGCCCAGGACCTTCGCCAATTTCCCAAAATCTGGCAGCTGGTGTTGTGGGCTTGCAATCTGTTAGTCGCCATCTTTGTCAGCTGGCTTACACCCAAACTTTCACTATCAGTCCAGCAGTTTTTAAGCCGGGTCTTTGAGCTCAACTCGCTGACTGAAATTGTCTTGCTCAATGATTATCTCAGTGTCTATATGCTGGTCTATTGGCTGATTTTCTTTGCTCTCCTTCCTATTTTAGTCATTCCAGCAGAAGAAGGTTATTTAAGTCTGTTTTTATCTAAACCTCTGACACGTCGCCAATATTTATTTTCACGTCTTTTACCCGTCCTTTTTAGCTCACTGATCCTCAGTTTGCTGTTTATCTTAAGCTGTGCAGGCATCATCCAGATCCTGAATGGTCAGGCCGATTTTGTGATCCAAAATTATCTTGCCAGTACAGCTATTTGTTTGAGTCTGGGCTTATTTATGGCTTTGCTTGTGCAGCGTTTATTCTTGTGGCTCAAAGACAGCTATAACGCAGTTTTAGCAGGATTTTTCTGTCTGCTTTTACCCGTTTTACCCAGTTCCCTCTTAATGTATCGCCCAGATTTATTTGAACACTTTCCTGCTTTAAAACTTTATGTTGTTTTTCCAGCTAATTTAATCTGGTTAAACCATGAGGTTATCAGCCTGGCTTATTGGCTTGTTCCGATCCTCTTGATGCTATCTATTGCTCTGATCTGGCAAACCGCTTCTATACTTGAGCATCGAGATACACCTTAAAATTTTCACAATGAATTATGAATCTATTCATAATTCATTGTGATTGTATGATTTTAATTGGCACGTGGTAATCTGACATTTATTTTGTATAATCATTGCATGGCTAAACAAGGTAAATCCAGACGTTCAGATAAACCCAATAGATCTAAAAAGCCACAGGAGCTAAACAATAGCCTTAAGCTGCGCGTTCAATATGCGCGGCCCTGGCCAGCTAGTCCTGACTCACCCCAAATTTTGCCTGATGACATGCAGGTCTCGCCCCAAGAGGTCGCAGAATACTGGGCCTTCTGCACGGGCGAGCAGTTGCTACCAGATAAAATCAGCCAGGCCCAGCTCTGGCAATTTAGCGTTCACAAAGACCAGTTTTATCAGCTCGACTATATTCCTGCAGCCGAAAAGCAAGATCGTAAGCGCAGCCTAACGGCCTGGCACCCTCTCATCTGCAAATACAATCCCTTTGGAGCTGATGCTGGTGACAGCTGGGCTAAGAAACAGGCTAGCTTCTGCATGGAGCTGCAGGCTTATGAAATTCAGTTTCTGCAGCTACTCTCCCAGGGTGAAGCGCCTCAACCCGTGCCTGAAGCCCTGTTGCGCGAAATCAAGTCAGGTCTGCAGCAGCATCTTGAGCAACAGCAAGCTATTCTTCAGCAGCTGCGCCAACAGCGGCAGCCACTTTGGGTTCAGGCAGGTAAACACCTTAAGCTGCTTTGGCCTGATGAAATCTGCTTTATCACCAGCGAAACCAAAGTCGGGCTTGAAGTCTTTACGGTAAGCGGCGAACGTTACCCTAACTTCCAAACTCTCTCAGAGCTCGAAAAACGTCTGTCTTCCGAAACTCAGTTTATGCGCACAAGTAGACAACATCTGGTTAATCTCAACCATATCGATCAGGTTCAGCCCGCTGGCCGCGGTCGCAATCTGACGTTTAAAGGCTTACCAGCTGATCTGCAGGCCCGCGTCACGGATGGCTATCTCAAAGCCTTTCTTGAGCGCTTGGGCGGATGATTGATCCAGTTTCAGACGCTCTTTGCCGCGATATCCTGACGCTTTGGAAGCAAATCACAGAGCTGGAACGCTTGCAGCAGTTTGAATATGAACGTCTAGATCAGTCTGCAGCCTTGCTAGCAATTCCCGTTTCAGGCCCAGATCGTCTGATTCAGATTCAAGACATTGTCTTGATTGAAGCGGAAGGCCGTCGCTGTCGCATTCATTTCCAGAACGGCGATTCCATTCTTAGCAACACAGCTTTTTCGCTGGGTCAGGCAGTCAAAGCATTAGCCGCCTGGCCCCAATTTCAGCATCTACACGAAAGCGCTTTGGTCAATCTGCACCAGGTCGAGTCTGTTGGTTCTCATCCCATCCAGGTTCGAGATTATCAGCTGCGCTTAAAAGGGGGGCAATCCCTTACAGTGCCTGAAACCCGTGCCCCTATGCTCATGCGCTGGTTTGAGCTTGAATCTCTGCGCAAAGTTAAACCTTTTCACCGCCGCTGGGGTGCTGCTTTCTATCTAGAGAACCTGCGTCCCTTCCCCAAACAGCTGCGCCTGATGAACGCTGACGAACTCCGTTCTCACTTCACTCATCCACGCACCGGCAAAGTCCAGACGCGAGAGCTGATGGCTAACTTTATCTGGGAATACTACCAGTTGATGGATAGAGGTTTGCGCCCGCCCATTCAGGGCAATATTCGCACCTTCTGGTATCTGCTCAAGCCCACTCTGGCTAAAGTCGTCACGATTCAGGGTCAGAAGCAGTACGCCATCATGCTGGACGTGTTTCAGCGCATGGCTGTTCGCCATAAGCTTTTTAAGTTCCGCGATTTCGATTTTACGGATGAAGGCCAGCAGTTTTACCAACTTGGCGATCGCCATCCCAATATCATTCTGGTGTCTGAAAAAACCGGCCACTACAAGCGTTTGCAAGCCTTACAGCAAGAGCTTGGATTTACACTAATCGCCTTGGGCGGTATGCCCTCCATTCTCACCAGCGAATATTTCAGCAATAGTCTCTCAAAGACTCTCCAAGCTCATAAAGCCCGTGCCAATATTCATATCTTGTCCATTACAGACTATAACCCTTCCGGTGCCATTATCCTCAAAGCCTTTACGAGCCAGCTGGCCCATGAAGGCATTAAACATCTGGCATCAGTCCAAAATCTCTTGGTTCCCTCACACTTTAGCCCCGAAGAACTACAAGCAGTCACTGAGCCCCTGCCGCTCAAGACCAAGGCCGACAAAACCAAAGCAGAACGCTGGTTGGCAGCTGGTGGTGGCGTAGATGGCCAACCCTTGGGTATTGAGTCTGAAGCTTTGATTCTCAATGCCCCTCACTTCCGCCAAGTGCTTCAAGATGCTTTTCAACAGGTTGTTAGTGGGTCTGTTAGCCGCACATCACGTCACAGTCACTATGATCCACTCAGTATGCAGACCACAGAGAATTTACTTTTAATCAATTAAACCCTTATACGGCCTAGTATTTAACGTGTTAAAATTAATGTATTCACTATCGAAAACATAGATTTAAATAGGATACGTTAAATGACTTTGGGAGCATCTCCAATTGCCAAGCGGATTTTAAGGCTCGCTAAATCCCAAGGCATGTTGCGCGCTCAGGATCTTAAATCCCGAGGCCTTCCCGTGTCCTATCTTTGGCATCTTGAGCGGGCAGGCCAGCTTAAACGGCTTGATCGCGGTCTTTATGCATTGGTTGACCAACCCTTTTCTGAACATCTGAGTGAGCTGGAAGTAGCAAAACGTGTGCCTGATGGGGTTCTCTGTTTGCTTTCTGCCCTTAACTTCCATGACCTGACACTTGAATATGCCCACGAAGTCTGGCTTGCGATTCGACCTGGCCGACATCACACTCGCATGAAACACGCCAAAGTCAGATATGTTCATCTTTCTGGTAAGTCTCTTACAGAAGGGATTGAGACTCACAAAGTTGATGGCATGGAGCTCAAAGTCTACTGCGCAGCCAAAACTGTCGCTGATTGCTTCAAATTCCGTCATCTGATCGGCATGGATGTTGCGATGCAGGCGCTTAAGCAGGGACTTAGAGAACGACGTTTTTCACCTGCCGAGCTTGACCATTTTGCGCGTATCAATCGCGTCTCGCGCGTGATGCAGCCATATATTGAGATTCTAATCGCATGACCAAACAAAAAAAGCCTGCTACTCTCGTCAGAAACCAGCTGCTAGAAATTGTTGAACAAAGCGGCGAAGCCTTTCAGGCCGTACTCGAACGCTACGCCATGGAGCGCTTACTCTTTCGCTTGGGCGAGACGCCCCATGGCAAAGACTTTCTGCTTAAAGGCGGAAGACTCCTGAGCCTGCTGGCAGATGACATTTATCGACCAACTAAAGACCTAGATCTCCTAGGCCGAGGCGACCCCAGTCCAGAGCGCCTCAACACGGTTTTTCAAACTGCCTGCAAAGTCGAATTTCCTGACGACGGCATGCTGTATGGCGAACAGATTGAAACAGGCCTCATCAAAGAAGGCCAGGCTTATGAAGGCGTCAGGCTCAAAGTGCCGGCTCAGCTTGGCTTAGCCCAGGTTGCACTCAAAATTGATGTAGGCTTTGGTGACGCTGTGCTGCAGCCTTACGAACATGCGCCTTTTAAGCCCATTTTAAATCTACCTGCACCCGCTATTTCTGCTTACCCACTTGAAAGCGTCATGGCTGAAAAACTGCATGCCATGCTGGATTTAGGCGTCATGACCAGCCGTATGAAAGACATCTACGATCTTCACCATTTAGCCGGCTTTCGCAATTGGTCAGGCTCTCGCCTCAACGAAGCTGTCCAGCTCACTTTTACCCGTCGCCGCATGGCTCTGCCTGCTGAGTTACCCGTGATGTTCACCGCCACTTTCTATGAAAATCCCCTGAAGCTCACTCAATGGCAGGCCTTTGCTCGTAAGGTTTCTCATGTCTCACTTGGCACAATGGATTTATCCACGATTCTAAATCAGCTTGAAACCTTTTGGTGGCCTCTGCTTCAGGCCCTTAAAGCGAACCAAACCTTTGACTCCACGTGGAATCCAAGCACCTGGCGCTGGGAATCATAATCTCTGCAAGTGATTTTTAGGCCTAAAGCGATTACTACAAGCGGGCTTCAGCTCCAATCTCTGTCCAATAAACAAAGCCAGACAGAAGAAAAAATGTACGTACCAGCAGCAAAATAATTCTGGAATATATGTATGTGTGAGCTAAATTTTTTCTACTATATCCCGGCGTTTTATTGGCTTTAAGACCTATACAATGCAATAATTTTTCTCACGAAAATACTATTTAAGCATCTGAAACAGCAAAAATAAAGCTTGAATTGCAAATTTTCCATATACACACCCATAATCACCCCATACACGCACCCACAGCAGTCATAGGCACAACCTACACCGCACAAACCGTCCCAGAACCCTCACACACACCACTTCACCCCGTTATAGCCTACAATCCACCCTTGCAGCCCTATAATTACACAACCAGCAAAACCATCCCGCTATTACAGCCCTACAAACCGATCTGATCCCCTCATTACAAGCCTGCAATTTAGCCCCCCTTCATCACTCCATTTGCTCTTCCATCTCTATAACAGGATCAGCATCAAGTTGTTCTGACTGAGACTTGTTCTCATACATTGCCTCAAGGAGATGGCGACTCGAACGACTAATCTGCGCACCTTTTACGTAATAGGTGATTTCCGCATGTGCTTTGAGATCGCTTTCACCGCGATCAGTCTGGTCTGTCCCCATTCGAACTTGATGCACTTCGCAGACCATCTCTGTTCCCAACGCTTCAGAAAGAGCTTTTGCGATAATGGCTTCGAGGTCAGTAAAACTAAGACTCTTGATAGGAGTCTGATAATCCTGGGGTTTGAGCAGTTTAACATTCTTGAAAAATTCATTGAAAATGTCTGTCATAGGGCTCTCCTCTGGTATTACTTGCAACCAGTGTAGCTTAGCAATTTTGAAGTTGACTCGATTTATGGAACAGCCAAATTGACCATTCTTGAAAGACAACATGGCTACAATGGTTTCAGATCGCGCAATTTAGCGGTGGTTATAACATCCTCAGAAAAGCCTACCCATCGGGCTTCCAGCAAATTTCAGACAAAATAAAACTTTTAGGGGAGACAGCTAAACGGCTCCCTCCCGCTTGCTAAACCCTCAAGCAGCGACAAGGTTTAGCTCCTCAATCCGCTTCATTTCAGCCAAGCCAGCTCGACAAACCAGTAATGTCTCTGGCCCTAATGAATCGGTTTCCCGCAGAGAGTGCCAGAACAAGAATGTCTGGCCTAACAGATGATGTCTCAGTCTTAAGGCTTCAGAGCTCACGTCCACCGTCAAATAATCCCCATCATCAAGCTTCATCTGCAAGAAAAAGCTGCGTAGATTGAACATCAAGGCAATTTGGACAGGCTTATTGTTTTGTTTGCCCACGATGCCATAAAATAGCGCCGTGAGTTCGGGGCTGCTCGAACTCGGAGCTGGCCCCACCATTTGCGCCTGTAAATCACCCACATCAATCACGACAGAACCCGTTTCTTCAAATGCGGGCTCTAAAACATACTGCATAAAAAGCCTCCAAAATATACAACTCTTTTTAGCGTAAGCTATGGCTTGGAGAGCTTATTTTGAAATTGAACCGACAACAAAAATCGCTGTTTATCACAGGCTCTAAATAGCTTGTGAGACAATGATGTTGTAGAAAGTGGTCGCTATGAATAGCGATGTAAAAGTCCTTAAAGCCTTTCGTGCTTACCTCAATGCAGCCATTGCCGCCTGCCCAGATTTTGAACAAATGACAGAGCACGAACAAGAGGCTTTTTACGCAAAAGTCCTTGAAGAGTACGAGCGTCTCTTTCCCGACGAAATCTGGGACGATTAATTACTTGGAGGCCTCATCACACCCCCAATGATGCTTAAAATCACGATCTGAGCCCCAGCATCCAAAATATCTTCTCCATACGGGTGCCGTTTACGGTACCCGTCAAAAACATTTTTTCACAATAAATTATGAATAGATTCACAACAAATTATGATTTTTTTCAATTATTGAGCGGATGTGAGTCACCATTAAAACGAGAAATTTTGGCCATCACAGCTCCAACGTGTCAGAGCGGATTTGCAAATTCAGGAACACCTCATAAAATCACACTTTTCCATGGACTTTTATGAAGTGATTTAAACCCTAACATCCAATGTAAGCCGTATCGCCCCATGATCAGATGTTGAAATCACAGGATCTGTTAAATTCACGGTTGTTATATTTTGATGCCCTGCTGCATTAAATTCAGGAATATTGCTCAGTGCATAATCATAGGTATGCGCATTCCCTGTTGCCTGACTATAATGTGTCGGATTGGGTGGAACATGGAAATGTACCATTGAATGATACGAAACATGAGTTGGATCTTGAAATTCAGGATGCCGTGCTAGCAAAGCAGCAGGTTCAATATTCATATCCCCTAGCAGGATCCAGTCATTATTACTATTTTCCTGAAGATCTCGGACTATGTAACTAATATTGCGGGATGCTGAGTCAATTTGGGCATTGGCATGATAAACAAACACATCAATTGTGTCATAATTATGCCGAATACTATGGTTTAAGACATTTCGTTGAGAAATACGCTCCCACACTTGTCCACCTCTGTATTGTTGTCGACCGCCTCTGGTCTCTCGGCCTAAACCATAACCAAGATTGGTATCCGGCTCATGAGTCCAGAATTGAGCTGGTCTACCGTTGCGGATAAACCCACCGTAATACAAAGCTCCATTGCCTAAACGACGATGTTGACCACGGATCGTCTCAAGCGCAGGCCGCCCAGCTCGATAAATTGCCCCATCAGCTCCTGGATAAAGCTCACACAAAAATACCCTATTAGAACCTTGGGCAATGTCACTCAACTCGTTTAAACGAGGGACAGTATTTTGGGTTAAATGCTGAGTATTCCAGAAGGTCAATGTCATGACATCACCCGTCAGGTCAATCGCATTAATTGGATTGTTCATGACGTAATTATAGGGATTGGCAAATTGGTGATCCGGATCTGGGCTCAGGAACAAGCTGACGCCTGGGTCATACTGGCGGGCATGATAATTGTACAATTCCAGTTCGCCATCATACTCCTGTCCCGTATACAAATATCGGCAAAGGCCAGTCTGATTCCCCTCGACAAGCTGGCCATAGGCGTTATAGCTATAATAATCGCTCACCTCGTTCGAATTAGCATCATACAAAACACGGCTTGAGCCCAGGTGATCCTTCAGCAGGTAGTAAGTGCTAGTCGGAGTTTTGAGCGCGACCAAACCCGCCGGTCCATAATAATACTGGGTCGCTGTCCCATTTTGCTCTACTTCTTGGAGAGGGAAGGATGACAAGCCGCGAATGTAGGTGATGCTGTCGTTTCCACTTTGCTTGTAGACCCGTTCCCCGTCGGCTCGATAAACGAAGACAACATTCGAAACACCCTTGGCAGCTGTGACTGGCCGGCGGTTGAGCACATCGTAACTCAGACTCACGCCACTGCCGGTAGCTGTGGTCAGGCCATTGTCAGTGTAAAGATAGGTCGGCCCTGAACCGACTTGTTTCAGTCGGTCAGTACCCGGATTGTATGTCCACTGCTGTTCATTGAGGGTGAGCTTGTTACCATTAGCATCATAGCTCACGGCCTGGGTTTGCCAGGCGGATCCCAATGAGGCATTGCTGTTCGGCAGAGTCGCGCTTGCCGCGCTTAAGCGGCCAAAGGCATCATAATCATAGCTGTAATCGTAGGCCGAGGTTGTTGCTGTAACCGCGCTGCCGTATGTATTGCCAGCGCTCTGGATATTGCCGTCCTGGTAAACGCTGCGGGATATCGCGTGTTGAGTATAGCTGACGTTGCTGACCGTGGCGTTCTGGTGGTTCTGAGACAGATCCGAGCCGTCGCCGTTGAAAGGCCAATAGCCCGCCAGCGCAGGTTGCGGTCCGGCTTCCTGACTGTACCTGCTCGCGCCCACCTGGGCAGCACTCAAGCCTATGTTCCAGATTCGCACCTGGCCGATGTCGCCCGGAAAATACTGACCCGAATTGAGCTTGCCGATCACGACTGAGGCGGTATTGGTTGTAGTGCGTGTCGTGTTGTCTTTGGCCGTCCCTTCTAAAACACCATCAAGGTAGAGGTAAACCTGGCCCTGTTTACGGACAAAAGCCACATGATGATATTGCCCGTCATTGACCTTGCTCAGACTGTTCACCGCCGTGGTGGTGCCCTCGGTGACGACCGTGCCGTCGTAACGGGCGGCCTGGAGGGTGCAATCTGTGTTCAGGCGGATCACGTAAGGGTACGTGTTGCCGCCCCACTTCTGAATCAGATAGAGCTGTTGGGTTGGGGCACTCGATCCGGTGTATCTCAGCCAGAGCTCGACTGTGAAGTCCTGGTTATAATTGAAATTGAGAACGTTTTTGCTGTCGCTGATACTGGCATAAGAGGTACTCCCGTTGAGGGTCAGCCAAGAGAGAGAAGTGTCTGCAGCCCGGGTATAGTCCAGGGTTTCAGTGAACAGGCCCTGGCTGTCCGCAATCCGGGTCAGCTGACCGAAGGTGTTGCCATAGGTATAGCTGCGCATTAGATCATTACCAAAGGTTTCGGTGGCGATGCTGCCGTCGACATGGTAAGTGTATACAGCCTGAAAGCCAGATCCGGTAATCTGGCTAACCTGGCCTTGAGGATTATAACGGTATTGCACGCTGGTCCCGTCAGGATAGCCTAACTGGGCCAGGCGGCTCAGACTGTCATACGCGTAGGTACTGGTATAGTCTTGGCCCTGAATGGTTTCGGTTAAAGCCGTAACACGGCCTGAAGCGTCATAACTGTAAGTCTGAGTGACCTGGCCGTTTTCGTTCAGAGTCACACTCGAGTTGCTACGCGTGGTCTGCCAGGATTGGATCTGAACCAGACGGCCGAGCAGGCTTGCATCGATACTGCCGTTCGGGTCGGTGTCATAATGACGGGTTTGCAGGATCTGAGCGCTGGCAGGCTGGGGCGTGCTTGCGAGGTTTAGACACAGAGCGGCAAAGCTGGTCGGATTCCAGGCAGAATTGAAATACCCCACTTCCGTCATCCGGCTCAGGGCGTCATAGAGGTAGTAAATTACCACGCCACCGTTGTTGAGAGTCGCCTGATCGGCATTTTGGGTGAAGCGGAGCCGGTTGGCGGCATCGTAGTAAGCATTTGTCTGGCCGATGTCGGGCGAGGATTTTGAGATCAAATTACCAGCGGCATCCTGGTAGCGCTTGACCATGTAGCTCTCGTGACTGGTCAGGGTGCTGAAATAATTGGGTAGAAAGCGCTGAGACTGCTTCAGATAAAGTTGGGAAGCGGTTTCAGCAGCTCCCAGGCTGCTTTGGGCCGCACTCAGCATGATAACGTCCGGCTCGTTTTGCCCGTACGCTAGCTGGACCCCGGATAAGCCAGAAAAGCTGCTGACTTGGCTTTTGACCACATTGCCGTTTTGACCGAGATAGTGGTTCTGGTTACCCAAGCCAAACTGAGTTTGCAAAACGCTTTGGCTCAGGGCGGCGATATGAGAATGTAGAGTCGTGTAGCTTTGGGTGTTCAGCAGCCCAGAGACACTATGGAGGGCATGGGCCGAATCCAAATTGAACTGCACGCCCGGCGAACCCTGGACTTGGATCTGGCTTAGAGGGTCAGGGGAAAAGATTTGACCGGTATACGCATAATCGGGATCACTTGGCTTGAGAAAACTGCTGCGGTCGACCCATTGCTGAATCTGCCCGGTCAGGGCTTGGCCCTGAAAAACAGGATTATTGCCCGAGCGGCTGGCAACAAAATCGGGTTCAAAAACAGGTGCACTTGGGGAGATAGCGCCAGCGCCCTTGGCAGCCGCTACGGTGCTGACCGCAGAGCGCCCGAGGCTGTCATAGAGGGTTTCGTTGATGACAATCAGGTTTTGTGTAGTCATGAGCGGCTCCTTAGGCTTGTATGGGAGGAATCACGGTTGCCAGACTTTGGGTCTGGCGGGTCTGACCAAGTCCGTCAGCGTAGCTGAGCGACAGTGTCGGGTTATTAAACAACAGGATATCCCTGGCCCCCAGGGCCTGCCCTTGCGCTTTAAGAGTGTAGTTCCCTGAGCTTGGCGGATTGACGCCCGGGACCGCAAAAATTTGCTGGCCGTCGGCATAAAAATAGAGGGTGCCGTCACTGATCATCAGCAACCAGTCGCCGGCTGTAAAGCGAACCGGGACAGAGGGAATCGAAGGATTGACTCCGCTCAGCGAGAAGCGGCGTTTAACTGCATCCCAGCTGACAGTATACGAGCCTAATGACAGGCTGGCCGAAGGGGTGCCGACGACCCAGTGAGTCAGACGGTTGCCGGTTTGTGCTAAGAAACCGGTCTGCTGTTTCTGGGCATTGACGGCCGGGATCAGCCAGGTATTTCCCGTGACCGGCAGCGGAGGCATCACGGGTACTCCAGCAGGATTGTATGTATAGATATTTTGGCTGGCACCGGCAGTGGCCGTGACCAGAATCTGATTCCCGCAAATCACCGGTGATCCGGTCAGGGAGTCAGCTACCTGAATGGAGGCTACCAGATCTAAGTTCTGATCGTAGATGACCAGCTTGCCGGAGCTCAGGTTGACACAGACGACGCCTGCCCCAACCACGGGACTGCCGACAGGAACAGCCGGCAAGGCGACATAGGTAAGAATTTGCAGATCGGAAGCAAAGGCATAGAGAGTCTCGGTCTGAGTCAGGTAATAGATGGTGCCATCAGCGGCAATACTAGGCTGGCCTGTAAACGTTTTGCCCGTAATCGTTTTGAAGCGGGCGACGTTTCTCTCGAGATCGTAACTGACCAAGATACTGTCGGAACCGGCACTCAGCATCCAGACCAATTGACGACGGTCAGGGCTTAAAACGGGCGGCGCGATACAGTTGCTATTGGCTGCCAACTGACTATAAGAGATCAGTCGCTTAAGGTTTTCGCCCTGTGAGAGCTGGCTGACGTTTTGGATATTGACGCAATACAGCCCGTTATCCAGATCTGCCAGATAAAGCCAGCCG
>CAJYHH010000905.1 GCA_913773825.1 Candidatus Sericytochromatia bacterium
CTAAACTGTCTGGTGCTGGCGGTGGCGGGGTTGTGATTGCGCTAACCCAGGGCCAGCCAGAGCAAAACCAGGAAATTTTAGCTGCCTGGCAGGCCAAAGGCGTTGAACGCAGCTGGTCTGTAGACTATTAGCACACTGCCAAACTGTTCTTTCAAAGAACTCATCGTGTCGTTCCGCATCAAGCGTTTACGTGGGTCGCGTCAACGCTTGATGCAGAATCTAAAGAGCCTGATGTTCTCTGCCTCTTAGATTCCGGTTTATCCCCTCTGGGTACAGGTTTATAACATCAATTAGCCGTGTGGCAGAGTACTAAACTTACGTAAGTTGTAAAAGACTCAACTTGAGAGAGTTAATCCGTCTTAGTCAATTGAGGCAAACTGCTCAGCCAGTTCAACCCGATTACGGCCACCTTGTTTGGCAGCATATAAAGCCCGATCAGAGGCTTCAATCAAATTTTGCTGCCCCAGTTCACTGGATTCACCCTGGGCGGGAATCACGCTGGCCACCCCCACGCTTAAGCTGACCCACTGGCTACTTTCTGAATCCCGATGCGGAATCTCAAGCCCCAGAATCTTTTCACAGATCATCTGAGCCACAAAGCGTGCGCCATCCATGGGCGTATTGGGTAAAATCACCGCAAATTCTTCACCCCCATAACGGGCAGCTAGGTCAGTGGGACGTCTGACCGTCTGGGCAATGCCCTGGGCTACCTGCTGCAGGCAGTTGTCCCCTTCTGCGTGGCCATAAGTGTCGTTATAGGCTTTAAAATGGTCAACATCACAGAGCAGCAGCGATAGCGGAAGTTGATTACGGGCACAAAAGTCCCACTCGCGGCGCAGGGTTTCGTCAAAGCAGCGACGATTAGCCAGACCGGTTAAACCGTCCTGGCGGGCTTCTTTGGCCAGCATCAGACTGAGTTCTTTTAAAGGGGTAATATCGCGAAAAGTCAGCGACAGGCTATGGGTTGGAGCTTCGTCTGGACCTGAGCGAGCGGTCAGTCCCTGAGCCGAAATCTGATACCAGCTGCCTTCAAAAAAAATCTCGCGTTCAGCATGCCCTTGAGCCCGAGCATCTGCGCAGAGCTCAGCGAGTTCGGGCGCTAAAGCTTCTGGAAGGGTTTCAGCTAAACTTAGGCCCGTTAAAACATCACGGCGCAAAATCTGCTGCATCACGGGATTAGCCAGTGCCCAGCGATAATCCGTGCTGCAGCTGGGGTCTAAAACCGCAATCCCTTCACGGGACATCTCAAGTACATTTTTAAGCAGGCGCTCTGACTGACGGCGTTCGCGGATTTCACTTAACAGCCGCAGTTGAATATCACAGCGAGCAATCACTTCAGGAATTTTAAACGGCTTGGCTAAATAATCCACTCCCCCGGCGGCAAAGCCCGCTACTTGAGAGGACGTATCGCTTAGGGCACTTAAAAAAATCACCGGCGTTTCACGCGTCAACGGATCGGCTTTTAGTCGACGACAGACTTCATAGCCGTCAATCCCAGGCATCATCACATCCAGCAAAATCAAGTCAGGCACATGCTCACGCGCTAATGCCAGACCGGCCTCGCCGGAGGCAGCCTCTAAGACGCGACAGCCCTTATCAAAAAAAATCGCGCTAATCAGCTCAAGATTTTGAGGGGTATCGTCAATCGTCAGCAGCGTTGCGCCGTCAAACAGATTTGCTTGGGTCATACTTTTTAAAATATACCTCAAAATGCAACAAGAGTGTGACGCTAAGCATTTGAATCAGGCTTGCCCCTGACACCTTGGCCATGCAGACTGTTATATTGAACTTATGAGTGAAACATCTGAAATTGTCAGCCGCAAAGCGGATCATATTCGACTGGCCCTGGATCAGGGCTCGCAAATTAAAACATCTCAAGGCTTTGATGCCTGGTCATTAGAACATCAGGCCCTGCCTGAACTCAGCTTTTATGAAATTGATACCAGCCTGAAAATGCTGGGCAAAACCTTAAGCGCACCGGTGTTAATCGCCTCCATGACCGGTGGCCCCAATCAGGGTGAATTAATCAACCGTCATCTGGCGCTGGCCGCTCAGGCTCTAAAATTGGGCATGGGCTTAGGCTCACTGCGCGTAATCTTTGATCAGCCTGAAACCCTGAATACCTTTAACGTCCGTCCTTATGCGCCGGATATTTTACTTTTAGCCAATTTGGGCGCTGTTCAGCTCAATACAGGCTTTACTGAATGGCACGGCCGCGAAGCAGTTGCCCGCACCCAGGCTGATGGACTATATCTGCATTTAAACCCACTGCAAGAAGTGATTCAGCCTGAAGGTGATACGGACTTTTCGAATCTGACTGAACACATTGCAGAATTTTGTTCTCAGCTTGAGTTTCCAGTCTTAGCCAAAGAATGTGGCAATGGTTTATCAGCTCGCGCAGCTCGCGAACTTGTCGCAGCCGGCATTCAGGGCTTAGAAGTCAGCGGGCGTGGCGGCACATCCTGGGCCTGGATTGAAGCCCAGCGCAATCCTGATCCGCTGCGCAAACGCTTAGGCGAAACGTTTGCCCATTGGGGTTTACCCACACCTGAGTCGATTCAACGCTGTCGCGAAGCCGCCCCTGAAACACTTGTAATTGGCTCAGGCGGAATTCGCAACGGTCTTGATGCCGCCAAAGCAATTGCCTTAGGCGCTGACGCGGTCAGTATTGCCCAGCCGCTGCTCAAAGCAGCGCTTGAATCTCCAGAAGCTGTTGTCAGAGAGCTTGAGCTGTTTATTTTAGAGCTTAAAATTGCAATGTTCTGCTGCGGAACCCGCAATTTAGCTGAGCTGCGTAAAGCCCCGATTCAGTATCTGGGCTGATGTTGAATTTAAACCGGGAATTCAGCTGATGACAGCTCCCGTTGACGAAGACTGGTCCTACAGCTTTAGCTGCAAGATGCTGGCCCCCGATAGCCTTGAGCCTGTACGCCCCTGGCTGAATGATTATCAGCTGCACTTAAGCCTGTATGTTTCAGGCTACAACGGCAAAACGATTCTGCGCGGCAGTCATCATCAGGTTGAGCTCAATATGTCAGCTTCTGATGACGTGCATTTTTTTGCCAGCGGCTATTTAAAACTGTCATCAGCAGAGGCACTCGACTGGCTTGAGCGCTTTTATACTTTGCTGATTCGGGCAGAGATTCCCCACCAGCTGATCATGAGTGATGAGCTGAATAAAACGATTCCAGAAGTCAGGCTGAGTTACCAAGCACAGGTTTTGAGCTAGATCAATTTGCAGCATGCATGCTTCGACAATCGCTACGCGATCCGGCTAATGCCTACAGCATGACCAAGGTCTTCTTTAATATCAGATTTTTGGTCACAACCGTGTCACCCTGAGCCTGTCGAAGGGTGCAGTAGAGTTTTTTTAACTCACCCTCATAAACAAAACCCCCGAATGAATTTTATTCGGGGGCTTGTTGGTTGGACGGTAAAAGACTGGTTTTAAGCGGCTTCTGGAGCGGTTTTGTTTTTACCTACAAAGTGGTAAAGCATCGACAGCACCACGCCTAAGCCAATGGCAACCAGCGTAAACTGCACTTCGGCAATTTTGATGCTGGTCACCAGCCAGAGCGCGACCAGGCAGCCCAGAATAGGGATAAAAAATCCACCCGGAAGTTTAAAGGTGCGCTCACGATCGGGCTGTTTGATTCTTAGCCAGATCACCGCTAAACAGGTGGCCAGATACTGGCTGATCACCGCTGTACTGGAAATATCAACTAGACGCGAAAAGTCTAAAAACACAATCATGCTAATCACCACTGAAGTGGTCAGCATAATTGAACGGTAGGGTGTCTGATAACGAGGGTGAATTTTGGCTAAAGCCACAGGCAAAAAGCCGTCTTCAGACAAAGGCTCAAGATAACGGGGGCAGCCCAGGGTATTTCCAGAGAGATAGCCGGTCATAGAGATAAACGCACCCAGCGCAATAATTGTCGCGCCAATCGGGCCCATAAAGGCAGCAGCCGCATCAGCTAAGGGCTTATCGCT
>CAJYHH010000906.1 GCA_913773825.1 Candidatus Sericytochromatia bacterium
GGCCGCAAAAGGATGCCCCAAAGCCAGACTGCTGCCCATCACGTTGAGGCGATGGGGGTCAACGCCCCCTAAAGGCTGAGTCAAGCCCAGCACATCCCGGCAATAGGCAGGGTCTTCCCAGGCTTTGAGATTACACAGTACCTGCCCGGCAAAAGCTTCATGAATCTCGATATAATCAAAGTCGGCAAAGTTCAGGCGCTGACGCTGTAAAAGCTGGGCCACCGCTTTTGTCGGCGCCATCAGCAGCCCTTCACCGCGCGGAAAGTCTACCGCTGAGGCCGCAAAATCCACAAATTGCGCCAACGGTTTGGCCCCAATTCGCTCAGCCCCCGCAGCGCTGCCAATCAGCACACTGGCCGCCCCATCTGTCAGAGCCGTACTGTTGCCCGCTGTCAGCGTCCCGTTCACCGGATCAAAAGCAGGCTTGAGTTTGGCCAGTTTTTCAAGCGTTGTGTCAGGGCGTAAAATACCGTCACGCTGTAAACCCGCAAAAGGCGTCAGCAGATCGTCAAAGAAACCTGACTCATAAGCGGCTGCAGCCCGCTGATGGCTGGCATAGGCCAGCTTGTCCTGAGCCTCACGAGCAATCCCCCATTCTTTGACCATTAATTCACAGTGCTGGCCCATTGATAAACCTGTACGGGGTTCATCGACACTGGGAATCTGGGGCATCAGCTGCTGGGGACGAAAATCTTTGATCACAGCCAGCCGTTCAGCCGTCGTCTGAGCCTGACGAAGGCCTAAAAGTAAATCCCTCAAGCCCTTTGAAATTTCAATCGGCACATCACTATTGCTGTCGACGCCACCTGCAATGCCTAAATCAATTGCCCCACTCAACACCTTAAGCGCGATCTGCCAGCTGGCTTCGAGACCCGTACCACAGGCCCGCTGCAACGTCACCCCCGGTGAAGCCGGATCCAGAGCAGTAGACAGCACGGCTTCGCGGGCCAGATTAAAGCCGGTGGCCCCGTTCATGAGGGCACCCAAGGCAGTTTCACCAATCAGCACATTTTGCAGCTGATACCGATTAACTAAGCCCTCTAGCGCCGCGACCATCAAAGCCTGACGACTGAGATCTGCATAGTGCGTCTGGCTTTTTACAAAGGGAATCCGAGAGCTACCGAGTACATAGACCGGACTGTTAATGGCTTGCATCATCTCTCCTGTTTGACTCCAAAGCTCGGTCAGCCTTGCTTTTAGAGTCAATTATGGGCTTAAATAATTTTTTCAAACATGTAAACCGATCGGTTTACATTCTGAGTGTAAACTGATCGGTTTCCCTTTTGCAAGCGCTTTGGTATGCTTAAATCATTAACCCAGTAAATCATTAACCCAGAGAGATAAGCACTCAGCGTGATCAAAACCCGATGATCGAAACCAGCGAAAAAAGAGCACAGATTATTCAGCATGTCTTTGAGGTCTTTTACCATCAGGGCTTTCATGCTGCTGGGCTGGAATGTTTATTAGAGGGCTCAGGTATTTCTAAGCGCACCCTGTATAAACACTTTGGCAGCAAAGAAGCCTTAATTATCGCCAGTATTGAACATTATGGTGAGTTGTTTCGCCAAGCCCTGCAAACCCAGCTCAAGAGCCGCCCGCATAGCCCACTTGAGCGCATTCTGGCCGTCTTTGAAGTCCAGCAAGCCTTATTTATACAGCGCGACTACCCAGGCTGTTTTGCCTTAAAAGCCCTGCTCGAATACGACAATCACGAACCCCTGGTGCGCCAAAGCGCCCAAGCCGTCTTTGATGGCCTGGGCGAATACTTTTTAAAAGCCTGTCGCGCCCTCAAAGTCCCCGAACCAAGCAAACGCGCCAAGCAGATTTTAATGCTCTATCGCGGCGCCGTTGTCAGCTCACAAGGCAGCAAATCCCCAGAACCTTTCCAACTCGCTCGCCAAGCCGTCAGCCTGCTCTGTTCAGTTTCTTAGTCTTCTGTCCTTTTATCCCAAGTCTTTTGTCCCACGTCCATTCCCCCACCAGCCATTGCCAATCAACAAAGCTCAGGTTACTTTGACAACAGCGTGCCTTTAAATCACAAAGCTAAGCCAAGGAAATTATTATGCCCACCATCACGACCTTTCTCAGCTTTAAAGATCAAGCTGAAGCCGCAGCCGAGTTTTATGTCTCGATTTTTAAAAACGCCAGGATTCTGCAGACTCGGCGCCAGGGCGCTGATGGGCCCGTGTTAACGGTTGAATTTGAGCTGGAAGGCCAGACCTATATCGCTTTAAACGGCGGCTCAGACTTTACTTTTTCAGACGGGATCTCACTGTCAGTTGAATGTGAAACACAAGCTGAAATTGACTATTTTGCTGAACGCTTAAGTTCTGATGGGGGTGAACAAGGCTTATGCGGCTGGGTTAAAGACAAATTTGGCGTCTCCTGGCAAGTAAACCCCGTGATGCTCAAAGCCCTGCTGACAGACCCTGATCCTGATAAATCCCAGCGCGTGATGGCCGCCATGATGATGATGACCAAATTTGAAATTCCTGTGCTGGAACGGGCCGCAGCAGA
>CAJYHH010000907.1 GCA_913773825.1 Candidatus Sericytochromatia bacterium
TCTGCTACCCATGCGCTGCTCAAGCTCTGTATCCGCACTTAACATAAAAAAGGACCAGTCCTGAAGCTCATTCCAGACGGGACCGAGCTCTTCGTAGAGGGTGTTAAGTTCCTCACGGTCACTCAAGCGCTGGCCATAAGGCGGATTAGAAATCCAGACTCCATAGCGTTTGCGAGACTTAAATTCACGGGCTGGCAAAGTCTGAAAAGCAATCAGATCTGCTACACCTGCGTTGGCTGCGTTTTCACGCGCTTTGCCCAGCAGTTTGCTGTCAATGTCAGACCCAAGCAGTCTAAAATCAGCTTTCTGGGCCAGATTTTTGGCCTGCTGACGGTTTTTAAACCAGAGTTCACGGGGCATCCAGGGCCAGGCCTGAGCCTGAAACTCACGTTTGACACCAGGTGCACGATTGGTTGCCATCATGGCGGCTTCAATTAAAATAGTCCCTGAACCACACATCGGGTCTGCCAGGACGCGGGATGAATCCCAACGACTGAGCATCACCAGGGCGGCTGCCAGGGTTTCTTTCAGCGGAGCTTCGCCAGCATCGCTGCGATAGCCCCGTTTATGCAGACTGGGGCCTGTGGTATCCATAATCAGGCTGACCTGATCGTTAAGAATCGCCACATCGATTGGAAAACGAGGCCCGTCTTCGCTAAAAGTGCTTTGTTTATAACGTCGTTTAAGCGCTTCAATAATGGCTTTTTTAACGATTTTCTGACAGTCGCGCAGACTAAAAAGTTTAGACTTTTGCGAGCGGGCGGTGATGTGAATAAAAGCGTCTCGTGTCAGCCAGTCTTCCCAGGGCAGGGCTTTGGTCTGATCAAAAAGTTCATCAAAGGTATAGGCTTTAAATGTAGCAAGCTCAATGCCAATCCGATCCGCTGTGCGTAACCAAAGATTAGTCTGAACGATGGTTTCTTCATCGCCGCTAAAATAAACCCGGCCGTCAGCTGAGCGCGTAACGTCAAGGCCCAGATCCAAAAGCTCTTGTTTGACCAGAAATTCAAGGCCAAATGCGCAAGCTGCAACAAGATTGTAAGTCGTCATAAGGGGGCTCCAGAAAGACTGTTTAAAAGCACGGCTGGTCTTTGGCGTTTAGGCAATGGAGCCCTGCTCTACTGATATTGTTTAGGTAAGTGTTAAAACAGTCTAACACAGGCTTATGACGCGTCCGCAGGGCATTGCCCGCCTAAGCGTTGGGTCAGAGTAACTCAGTCTGATTGACTTTAAGCTTTGTGATAAACCGGAACAATGGCGCCACTGACCGCTCGGGCTGCAGGTGAGGCCAGAAACTGAATCACTTCTGCCAGATCGTCGGGTTTGACCCATTTATCAAAATCAGCGTCAGGCATATCGCGACGGTTGACGGGTGTGTCAATGGTGCTGGGCACAACGGCGTTAACTGTCACCGAGCTGTCTTTAAGTTCAGCCGCCAGTGACTGAGTAAAATTGACAACGGCTGCTTTGCTGAGAGCATAAGCTGTGACCATGGAGCCGCCTAACAGCGCCTGACGCGCGCCCACATTAATAATTCGGCCATGCTCTGATTGCTTTAAGAGCGCCAGCAAATGCTGAGACATTGTAAACGTTGATCGCACATTGAGTTCCAGCATGCGTTCAAGGGTTTCTGGCGTGGTGTCATCAATGCTGGCCCAGGCAAAACCGCCAACCAAATTAACTAATACATCTAAATGGGTCAACTCAGCTTCAAAGGCTTGAACCGCTCGATCTTCAGTCACGCTTAAGCGCCGATAGCTTAGGCCGTCTGGACGATTCAGGCTTTCAAGCCAATGATCTCCATCTTCGCGAACATCCACCGCAATCACCTGATAACCCGCTGCCAAAAAGCGTTTGACAACTGAAACTCCCAGGCCACCAGTAGCGCCTGTAATAACTGCCGTGCGATTCATGATGTTCTCCATGATTGTTTTGTGATTGTTATGTTTTGCGCCGTTTTACGCTTTTGGGGGGATTTAAACGCCTGGGATATATTCAGCAAGTCCCGATATATCTTTGAGAATAATGTCTTTTTTGTCAAAGCCAATCAGATTTTTTTGCTTAAATCGCGTCAGATTACGAACGGTGGTTTCAACTGTCGTGCCTAACATACTGGCTAGTTCTTCACGGGTCAGACGAATATCAAGCCGGACAGCACCATCAGGTAAAGGTTCACCAAAGCTCTCGCGCATGGCTAATAAGAGTTCGGCAAGGCGCTCAGGGACTGATTTATAAGCTAAATCTCGGGCGCGATTTTCAGCTTCGCGCAGGTCAGAACCCAATTGTTCAAGTAATTGAAGTGAAAAACCCGGATGACGCTGAAGAGCCTGCATAAAGATCTCTCGCTCAATAAAGCAGACAGTGGCTTCTTCGATGACTTCCGCAGTCGCTGAATAAGGTTCGTGGGTTAAAAACGCCCGATAGCCTAATAAATCGCCCGCTTTGGCAATGCGCGCAATATAGGTTTTGCCGTCAGGTGTGTATTTGGTGAGCTTTATTTTGCCTTTTTCAACACAATAGACTCCGTGTGGGCGATGCTCTTCGTGAAAAATCACCTGACCGGGCTTGTAGATGCGAGTATTTTTACTGTTGTTGAACTCACGTAAGATTTCTTCGGGCAAAGACACCAAAGTACCCAGTCGGCGGATGGATTCTTCGTTCCGTTCAGAGAGGGGCTGGGGCATGCAAACCTCGAAGCAGACTAGTGCAGATTACCCCTGTAGTATACCTTTGAGGGTATCGCTTTTACAATTAGGCCAAACAATTCCGCCAAAGCCCGTTACAGTTTAAACCTTATACAAAAACAAAAAGCTTTAATTTAACTGGATTAAAGAGGTTAATTCTTGTTGGCGATTGAGTTAACTTTGGTTTAATTGACGTCACTTCCTGACTGTCACAGCCTACAATAAATTTATCAAGAGCCAGGAGAACTTAGCTGTGAGCTACACTTCCAACGTCGGTGCCCCCGTCGCCTATAACCCCCAGATGCCTCAAGGCCCTCGGCCCACCTATCAGTCTCCTGCTCCCAGCGCTGTCAGTGGCCCCACCTACATGAGCGACGAGATCGGAAGAGCACACGT
>CAJYHH010000908.1 GCA_913773825.1 Candidatus Sericytochromatia bacterium
TAGGAGTGGTTTCGAGCATGGGTTTAAGTGAATGTGTACAATTATAGGCAGAAAGACGGACTGGAAGCACCCCTATGGCGAATGTTCCGACAATTTGTAAGCGCTGCCAAAAACGCCTTGGCCCCCAGGTGATTCGCGCTAATCAGACCCAGTATCATCCTCAATGTTTTATCTGCGATAGTTGTAAAAAGCCTTTAGAAAAAAGCTTTATGCCGCGCGGTGAGCGGCTTTATCATCCTGAATGTCATGAAAAGCTGTTTACGCCTCGCTGTCATCACTGCGGTGAAGCAATTCAGGGTCCTTATTCACGTGATGCTGTAGGGCGTTACCATCCCGACTGTTATACCCAGCTCCACCATCTGGTCTGCAGCCTGTGCCAGGAGACGATTCGCGGGACTTATGCCTATGACCATTGGGGCAATAAAGCCCATACGGAACATAGCGGTGTCAAAACAGGGATTTGTCATGTCTGCGCCCGCCTGATGGCCAGTGACGCCAGCGGCGGAGGCCGGGCTTTAAACGATGGTCGCCTGATTTGCGGCGGCTGTCACCAGACGGAAGTTCAGGATTTTCGCCAGATTCAGCAGGCCAAGTTAGACGTGATTCAGGTGATGCAGAGCGTAGGTTTTGCATATATTCCGGACTACATCAAAGTTGAGCTGAGCGACGATCAGCAATTGCTCAATGAGCGTATGCGGGCTTCGCCAACCGGGAATATTCATGGTTTTACCCGTACGTCTAAACGCCTGATTCCGGGTTATGGTGAAATACTTGAGCATAGTATTTCTGTGCTAAGTGGGTTGCCGCGAATTGCGTTTATGGGTGTGCTGGCCCATGAGCTGCTGCATGTCTGGATTCATGAACAGGGTTTAAGCCATCTGAGTCACGCTGAAGTAGAAGGCTTTTGTAATTTGGGTACGGCGCTGATGCTCAGTCAGGCTTTAAAAGGACCAGATGCCGCTTTGGCGCAAGTGCTGCTGCAACGTATGGAAGAAGACCCCGATCCAGCTTACGGCGATGGCTATCGCGCCATGGCCTGGCGACGTGATCAACTGGGCTGGTCAGCGCTCATTGAGGCTTTGCATAACCGTGAGCAAGCCTTAGCTCAACCTGAGCCTGAACGGATCAAAGCTAAGCCTCGTTCAGCGAGTTTTAGACCTGCTCAGGCAGCCGCTGCGCCCGCTGCTCCATCTGCGGCTAGCAAAGCAGCCAGCGAACGGCTCAATGCGCTTAAATCCCGCTTGCAGAACAGTCCAGCTATGGATGCCAATCAGCCTAAACAGACTGAAAAAGCTCCCCGCCCTGCGGTTAGCTCTGAGATTGCTGACAAAGTCCGCGAACGCTTTGCCAGACCCACCAGCCCACCCCTCAATCAACCAAAGCCTGGCTTAAACAAACCCGGCAGCTTGGGCGGCAGTAAACTCGGCAAGCTCAAGAAGAAAAAAGATTGAGGCAGGACGAGATGACGAATCGACCAAGGACAAGAGGACTCAAGGCAGAAGCGACTTAGTCTTTAAGCGAGCTCCGTGAGCGGTCCTGCGTCCATTTGTCTTCTTCCGGTAAAATGAAACAGATTTCCCCTTGAAAGGCCCTGACGTATGAGCCAGACGGCTGAAGAACAAATTTTGGCAGCAGCCAAACAGAGCATAATCGACAAAACTCATCGCCTGCAGGCCTTGGATGCAGACTCTATTCAGGCGCTTATTGCAGAGCTGCAGCAGGCTGATTTACCCGAGCTACTAAGGGTGCTGGAGCTATTGCAGGTCGGGGATTTAAGTCGTGTGTTTAATGACTTATCTCTTAGTCAACTGAGTGCGCTTAATGACGCCTCTGCAGCCCGACTTGAAGCACTTTACCCCCAGGAACAGGCTAGTATTCCCCAGATTCAGTCTTTAAAACTTGTCGATTTTGACGATGAACCTGAAGCAGATGCTGGAGGTTTTAGTCTGATTGATTTTGATGCTGAGCCCGGGAGTTTGTCTGAGTCTCAGGCCGTTAAACTTGAGCTGCGAGAGCCACTCTGGCTGGTCAATCAACTGACTGCTGCTTTGTATTATGTGCAGGTCGTCAAGTTCTGACGGCTTTTGAATCATGTGATTGAATCCAAGTCATAAATAAGCAACAAGCCCTCTCTCAGCCAAAGCTGGGAAAGGGCTTTTTTAGGGGCCTTCACTGAACAAAAATCAGTTGACTCAGGACAGTGAAGGCTGGTTTATGTTTTAAGAACCAGCAGAACCAAGTGGTGCTGCAAAGCCGTTCTTAATAACGGCCGCCACCACCGTAGCCGCCGCCACCGCCGTAACCACCGCGGCCACCGCCACGAGGTCCGCGATCTTCGCGAGGACGTGCTTCGTTGATTTTCAGCTGACGACCCAGGTGGTCTTTCCCATCGAGGGCTTCGATGGCTTTCTGAGCTTCGTCATCGTTAGCCATTTCGACGAAGCCGAAGCCACGGGGACGACCGGTTTCACGGTCTGTCATGATACGGACGTTTCTGATTTCACCATACTGAGAAAACAGTTCGTCCAGGCTCTGTTCATCAGCCTGATAGGAAAGATTACCAACGTAAATGTTCATAAACCGACAAAATACCTTTACAAGTTATAATTCCGGGACTTCAGGTCAGCAACCCTTCAAGACACATACCGACGGGGCTGACGAACGCGAGATAGATGGGGAAATTCCGGATCGTAACTTGCGGAGCAGTCGCTGGGAAGCTCTTGATGAATCGTGTTTTCTGAACCATAAAAGTCACATTCCCATCATAACGTCAGTGGGTCAGAAACACAAGAGGCCCCTTGTTTCGATTTGGGATCAAAAGCAAGTCTAAACAGTGTTTTAGCCTGTTTTGTGACTTCTGTCTTTTCCATCTAAATCAGGTTTTCTTCTGTCATTTGTTAGCGCCAAAATGTCCTAACCTCAATTGAAAATATATTTACTAAAAAGTAAATTTAAATATTTACACAAAAGTAATTTTGATTTATGATGAAGCTCAAGCAGCAAACAGCTCCGGAGGACCTTATGAAAAAAACGCTCAAGCATACTTTGATGGTAATCAGCTCAGCCGCTCTAACCTTAAACGCCTGCAGTACAAATGACTTGAGGGCTTTTTCTCCGAACAGCTCACTGAGTGGCCGAGCTGTCTCGGCTTTTATGGTGGCTCCG
>CAJYHH010000909.1 GCA_913773825.1 Candidatus Sericytochromatia bacterium
TCCTGAAAGCCCCGCCTTTGAAAAAGGCGTTCGCCCAGGTGACTTAATTGTCGAAATCAATCGCCAGCCCGTAAGCAAAGCTTCACAGTTTGATGCTGCTTATAAAGCGATTAAATCTGGCGAGACCGTGCTGCTTGCGCTTTCTCGCCAGGGTGGTTCGCTAGTTGTGGCGTTTAAGAAGCCTTAGGGGATCTGGGCTATAAAGGCTCTGAGCTGTGAAAGGCACTAAATAAAAGAAGCTGTGAGTTCTGGACTTTATCCAAAGCTCACAGCTTTTTGTTTTTATAGCCTACACGGCCCAAAGCCTTACTCTTTCAACAATGCTGGTGGCAGTAATAGCGTAACCCCAAAGGCCAGCCCGGCAAAAATGGCTGCGGTCAAAAAGACCTGATCCAAACTTAATGACATCAGCACTCTCAGGCCGTGTAAGACATGTTCATAAGCAGCCCATTGAGCCGCTGAGTGAAGCTGGCTTTGCAGTTGTTGGAGTAAGGGGGCATTGGTGAGAATATCCGTGCTGGCGGTTGCTGTAATCACTTGAGAGGGCAACTCTGGCGGAGCCGGAATTTTACCCTGACTGAGCAAAGAATGGCTCATCACCAGACCAAATAACGTGGCGCCCAAGGTGCCGCCCATTTGGTTAAAAAAGCGTAAGCCACCCATTGCACTGCCGATTTCATGTTTGGGTACCGCCTGTTGAACAATCAGGTTAAACACTGGATTAACAGGTCCTAAGCCAAGTCCCAACAGAGTAGAAAGCGTTAATGCCAACCAGACAGGTGTTTCTGGTGCAAGCTGGCCGGAACCAATTAAGGCTACGGCCATGATTACGAGTCCTGACAAAATCAGGCCTTTGTAGCGGCCTGTACGGCTGATAATCATCCCAGAAATAGTGCTGGTAATGACGGTGCCCAGCATAAAGGGCGAAAGAATCATGCCAGAAGCAGCAGCGCTCATGCCTTTAACGGCTTGCATATAGAGCGGCAGATAGAGAATCCCGGCATAGAGACCGCTGGTGGAAAGCAGCATCGCAACCGTTGAGATCGCAAACACCGGATTGCGAAAGAGTGAAGGCTGTAAAATCGGCCCTGGTGAACGGGTTTGCCACCAGGCAAAGCTGCCTAATACAACAGCGCCGCCTAAGAGCTGGCCCCATACGGCCAGATGCGCCAGTCCCAGGCTGGGCAACAGACTTAAACCCGTTAACAAGGGCACCAGCCCAGCAATGAGTAAACCGGCTCCCAGAAAATCAATATGGGTATTGGGATGAGCTTCGTTTTTAGGTAAATAGCGCCAGATTACCCAAAAAGCGACAAGTGCTAAAGGCAAATTAAGTGGGAAAACCCAGCGCCAGCCAGCTAAGTCGGCAATTAACCCACCCGCTGGTGGTCCCAATAGGCTTGAGATCCCGTAAATAGATCCTGTGACGCCCTGATATTTACTTTGCTCTTTGGGCTCAAAGATATCGGCTAAAGCTGCAAAAGATAAACCCATCAGTGCACCGCCACCAATGCCCTGTAAGGCTCTTAATGCAATTAATTGGGGCATGTTCTGAACCAGCGCGATGCCTGTGCTGCCCAGAGCAAATAATAAAATCCCCCAAAGCAGCATATTGCGACGGCTGTAAATATCGCTCAGGCGGCCAAAAATTGGAATTGAGACCGTTGTTGCAAGTGAGTAAGCCGTAAAGACCCAAGCGTATAGATGCATGCCCCCAAGTTCAGAGACTACTTTGGGCAAGACGGTCCCGACAACAGTGAGATTAAACGAGGATAAAAACAAAACCAGCAACACACCGCTAAAAGCCAGTCTTCTCGCGGAATCAAGTTTGGGTTTGGGTTTATGCGAGATGCCCGTGAGGGGCTCTTCTAGCGTTTTTGACATGGTTTTAAACATGACTGGGCTCAGCTGGAAGAGACTCTTGTTCAGAGGCAGCTAAAGCCGTTTCAAGTTCATGAAGAGCTGTAACGGCTTTTTGTAGAACGTCTTCTGGCAGTTGGCCCATGCCCTTATGCAGGCTGGTTAAATACTGAGCCCAGGCAATTTCGTAACGCTCTTTGCCAGCTGGGGTGACAGAGAGTTTGATTTGACGCAGATCTTCTGGATTAGACTGTCGCAAGACAAGTTGTTCTGTGACAAGGTTATCGACTAAGCGGGTGGCGGTAGAATTAGGTACACCTAGTTCACGGACAATTTCTCCAGGCTGGCTGGTGCCGTTGGCAATCAGGTAGAGCGCGTGGAAGGTTTTCATTGGAAAGCCGCTGAGATCTTCAAAGCTTTGATTGACAAGACGCTCTTTGCGGCGGGTCAGGCGATTCATCTGGCGCACCAGACTCAGTAAAAGAACGAGTGATTGATTTG
>CAJYHH010000910.1 GCA_913773825.1 Candidatus Sericytochromatia bacterium
ATCCGCCCGAATGGTAAAAAACGGGGTGCCCATTTTACGTCCACGCAGCTCAACGCCTTCAAAACGCAGGCTGATGCCAGGGTCCGAAACCGGTTTAGTCGGCAGCACCGCAGCTGGATTGCTAGCCTGCATTTTCCAGAAACCGTATCCCATCACGCCAATGGCGGCAATCGATAAGACGCTTAACATCCAGGGCTGATAAAGCTTGCCCAGAAAAATCTGGGTCGCCAGCAGATTACGCTTTTTGGGCTTCCAGAAGGTATAGACCGCAGCACCAAAAATGACGAGGCTTAGCATCACCAGAATAAACGGCAGAATAATTTTAATCAGTGCGCGCGAAACGCTGTCATCATATTGAGTGCGATAAAACCAGTACCAGCTTAAGCCCGCTGCGACCAGCATTAACACAAACGAACTCATCATCCAGGGTTCGTAATAATTGCGCAAATAGACAAACGGGGATTTTAGCCAGCGCCAGGCTCGCCTCATCCAAGTCAGCAATTTGCGCAAAAATGTTTTCATGCGGGCTCGCGATCGCGGGTTAAAATCATCAGGCAGGTATCGCAATATTCACGTTCGTCATACAGCGCCCAGCTTTCAGGCAGTTCAAAATGTTGATGGCGACGACGATATTCAACAATGAGCTTCACGCTCTCAATACCTTCTGCCAGCGGAAGAGCGCCCAGATCATCCAGAATCAACTGATAAATCTTGCTGTCATAAGGCGGATCAAAATACACAAATTCAACATCAAGTTCTTGTTGGCGACGCAGCCAGTGCACAGCATCCTGGCAGACCACGTCAGCCTGTTGGCTGAGATTAAACGTGCGCAGATTGTCTTTAAGCAGCTGCAGAGAACGGCGGTTCATATCCACAAAGCGCACTCGTTCAGCGCCACGGCTAAGGGCCTCAATACCAATCACGCCACTGCCGCAGCAGAGGTCCCACCAGCGACTGTCATCAACGTCCTGGGACAAAATGTTAAACACGGCTTCGCGCACCCGCGCCGGTGTGGGGCGAATGGTTGGGGTGTCGAGCCATTTGAGCGAGCGGCCTTTATGTGCACCGCCAGTAAGCTTGAGCATGGGTAGATCTCCAGAAGATCAGTTTAGCAAGGGTTAAGGCCAGCTAGTGGATAGTTGATGTCGGGATAGCCGGATAAGCTGTTTTTTGTCAGTTAATTCTTAACGCTCATCCGATGCTCACCTGACGCTCTCTCAACTAAGCGCTTTAATCAGGAATAATGGGAAAGCGCTCACTTTAGCGACCGTCACGAGTCGCTTGAAGCAGATGCTCTAAGTCCTGTTGTTCGGCACAACCCGGCTTAAGAATAAAGCTGATTGATTTATCTTTGCTGCTTAAGGTTACTGCACCTGACATCATCACCCGCTCAGCAATCTGCACATCAGGATTGGCGTAGGCTTTTTGGACAGCCGCCAGGATTTCCCCATAACGGGATTCCGTGATGTTTCGTTTAACCGGCTGACCGCCCGCATAAGTCCCGCTTGAACTCTGGCTGGGTTTAACCGGTTTGTACTCTAAATAAGGTTCTGGATTTTTGGCGACCAGATAAACGTTTCCGCTGCCATCAGCATAGTTCAGGCTCACGCTGTCGAGCTCTTCACAGCCGAGCAGGCCTGTCAGCAAGAGCATACTTAACAGCAGCAGAGTCTGCCAGCGACGGCTTAGATGATCTAACTTAACTTTCAACTTCCTTCACCACTTCTTTTAAACAGCTTTTCGCTCTGTCTTTTATGCTACAGAGTATACTTTTTTACAAAATCAGCGGCCCGCTTTAAATCCTGCTGCATTTGCTCAGGAGCCAAACTGCCAGCCGCAAATTTGGCCTGCTGACCATGCATAAGCATGTGCTCTAAACGCGCTTCACTCACGCTGGCATGAGTCTGCTGCTGCAAAAACAAAGTCAGCTCAGAAGCCGTATAACTCGTGACGGGCTGATGGTGTAAGCCTTCTAAAAAAGCTTTAATAATCCGCTCCAGCTGTAAATAAAACTGGCCCGGATGTGCGGGATCAGGCTTGAGTTGTTTCAGTTCACGCAAAGCCTGCTCACGATAATTAAGCTTGGGCACAGCAGGCTGTTTGGGCTTAGGGTTTTGTTTC
>CAJYHH010000911.1 GCA_913773825.1 Candidatus Sericytochromatia bacterium
TCTAAACGCTGAAGGCACGCCGCTTTGGCTAATTGGGATTATTGAAAACATCACCGAGCGCAAACGGGCCGAAGAAAAATCCCTGCGCAGTGAGCGTCTGCTCAAAATGGCCGGCGCCATGGCTAAAATTGGCGGCTGGGAAGTTGATTATCTGTCTAATCGCCGTACCTGGACCGATGAAATGTTCAGGATTTTAGGCCTGCCAGACGGCGCCCCCACATCAGGGCCTGAAGATTGGGGGTTTTATCCGCCTGAATATCA
This sequence comes from Candidatus Sericytochromatia bacterium, assembly GCA_913773825.1. Taxonomy (GTDB): domain Bacteria; phylum Cyanobacteriota; class Sericytochromatia; order UBA7694; family UBA7694; genus CAJYHH01. The sequence goes on from CAJYHH010000911.1 coordinate 262, forward strand.
TCCGGCTTTACAAGAAGCGCTCAATCGCTGCTTAAACGAACATGAACCCTATGAAATCGAAATTCCGATTATTCGGCCTGACCAGAGTCGGGCCTGGGTACATATTCGCGGTGCAGCCGAAGTAGAGCAGGGCAAAGTCATCGGCTTATATGGCGCGATGCAGGATATTACTGACCGCAAACGAATTGAAGATGAGCTACGTGAATTAAACGCCGCGCTTGAACAGCGGGTTAACGAGCGTACGCATGAGTTAGAAGAATCTTTGCGTTTGTTAGAGCAGGCTAAATTAGATGCCGAAAGCGCCAACCGCGCCAAAACTGAATTTTTGGCCAATATGTCCCATGAAATCCGCACGCCCATGAACGCCATTTTGGGCTTTACAGAATTACTTAACGAAGAAATTCAGGATGAACGTCTACGTCAGCACTTAGAGGCGATTAGCTCAAGCGGCAGAACCCTTTTAAGCCTGATTAACGACATTCTCGACTTAAGTAAAATTGAAGCCGGCAAGCTTGAAATTGAGCCTGTAGCGGTTAATCCCTACCGCTTATTTAGAGAGATTCAAAGCGTCTTTGGCGCTAAAATTCGTGAAAAACAGCTTGATTTTATTATCGAAATTGATCCTGAGCTGCCGATGGCGATTGTGCTGGATGAAATCCGCATGCGTCAGGTCTTGTTTAATTTAATTGGGAATGCGGTCAAATTTACTGAACACGGCTATATTAAAGTCTCGGTAAATAAACACTATCATCTTAATGATCAGAGCCAGATGAACCTCTTAGTCAAAGTTGAAGATACAGGCATTGGGATTCCGGTTGAAGATCAAGAGCGTATTTTTGAAGCCTTTCAACAGCGCGAAGGCCAGAGTAATCGCAAATACGGCGGCACAGGTCTAGGCCTGACGATTACGCGCCGTCTGGTTGAAATTATGAATGGCCATCTGAGCGTCAGCAGCCAGCCGGGCTCAGGCTCCTCTTTTACCGTTTTGCTGCAGGGCGTTGATGTCGCGGCAGCGCCGCCTGATGATCCCGAAGAAAACACCACCGTCCGTCAAATTGACTTTGACCCGGCCCGGATTCTGGTGGTTGACGATATTCCGCTTAACCGGATTCTGATTCGCACTTATTTTGAATCCAGTGCCCTGACCTTTATTGAAGCTGAAAATGGTCTTGAAGCCTTAGATGTCACGCGAGATCAGCAGCCCGACTTGATTTTAATGGATTTAAAGATGCCGATTATGGACGGCTTTGAATCCACACGACAGCTTAAGCAGAGTTCTCAAACGGCGCATATTCCGATTATTGCCTTAACAGCTTCGGGTATGAAGCAAGAAGAAAGTATTGTTTTAGAGCGTGGCTTTGACGGATTTTTGCGTAAGCCTGTGCTCAAACAAGATTTACTGCAGGAGATGTCGCGCTTTTTAGCTCATCAAGAACAGTTACAAGCTCTGGAATCTGCTGCTTTTGAAGCAGACCCCTCAGAGTTACCAGCCGCACTTGCCGCACTTGAAGCCTTGCACCCAGAATGGGAGCGGGTTCATGATTCACTGGTACTTGATGAAATTGAAGGCTTTGGTCATCATCTTAACGAGATTGCCCTGCGTTACCGCCAGCCGGTTGTGTACCGCCTGGCTCAAGAACTGCTAAGCTCCTGCCAAAAATTTGAAATGGACCGGATACCTGAACATATGCAGCGCTTTCCTGAACTGCTAGCCACACTGAACCAGCCGGAGGCCGAACATGTCTGATAAAGGTTTAATTCTCGTCGTGGATGACGTGCCCCAGAATCTTCAAGTTTTGCGCTCAACCCTGCAAAAAGAAGGGTATCGCATCGCTGCCGCCAATAATGGCCAGGTTGCGCTGCGCTATTTGCAAAAAGAAGTCCCTGACTTGATTCTGCTTGATGTGATGATGCCTGAAATTAACGGCTTTGAAGTCTGCCGCGAAATTAAATCCCAGGACGCTTTTAAAGACGTACCGGTGATCTTTTTAACCGCTCGGACTGAAGTTGAAGACGTCATTGCAGGCTTTGACGCAGGCGGCGTGGACTATATTACCAAGCCTTTTAATATGGCAGAACTGCTGATGCGCGTTAAAACGCACATGGAGCTGAAACAAGCCCGTGACCAGCTTTTAGCCTATACTGAAGAGCTTAAAGCGCTTAACGAAGAAAAAACTGAGTTTATGGCGATTGCCTCCCATGACCTCAAGAACCCGCTAACCGCTGTTTTAATGCATGCCGAAACGCTTTCAACCGATCCTGAAAGCCGGCCTCATCTGCAAGAGCGCGGCAGCGCGATTGTACAGTCAGGTCAACGCATGATGGACATCATCACCAATCTACTCGATATTAATCGGCTCGAAAGTGGCCGTCTGGAGCCCCAGCAAGAGCTCTTTGACGTCCAGGATCTGCTGACTGAGTTAGTCCTGAATCAAGAGCGCGTTGCCAAAGCCAAAAACATCACCATCGACTGGAAGCCTGCTGATGATCTGCTGTTGTTGCGCACTGACTGGCAGCTCTTTTCGCAGGTCATGGAAAACCTGCTGAGCAACGCAATTAAATATTCACCCAGCAATACAACCGTCACGGTCAGCGTCAGCGATGGTGAGACTGTCACTTGCTCAATTACGGACCAGGGTCCAGGCTTTACACCCGAAGACCAGGCCAAAA
>CAJYHH010000912.1 GCA_913773825.1 Candidatus Sericytochromatia bacterium
ATTCCAGTTGCTCAAGCAAGCTTGTCAGCCCACCTACGTGGTCTTCATGGGCGTGAGTCAGCACAATGCCTTTGAGCTTTGACTGATTTTCAAGCACATAACTGATATCGGGCAGCAGAAAATCTACGCCATACATATCGTCACTTGGGAACTTTAAGCCAGCATCGATCAGGATCATGTCCTCATCATTGCGCACCAGCCACATGTTTTTTCCAATTTCGCGGATTCCGCCAAGACAAATAACGGATACAGAACTCATCGTGTCACCGCCTGATAAGGCGTCAGCAAAGCTTCAACCTGGGTTTGTTGTGTTGTCGTTAATTCAGTTAAGGGCAGTCTGACTCCGCCAACCGGCACACCCAGTTGATTGAGGGCGTGTTTAACAGGAGCCGGACTGGGGGCACAGAAAAGCCCCTGTGCTAAAGGCAATAAGTCTAAATGTAATTGAAGGGCTTCGTCATTACGAGCTGCAAAAAAGGCTTCAAGCATTTGTCGAATCTGGATGCCAGCAACATGGCTCGCAACGCTGATTACGCCGTCTCCGCCAATTGCCAGAATCGGTAAATTCAGCGGATCATCACCACTAAAAATTAAAAAATCATTTGGGCAATTGGCGCGAAGCTCAGAGACAAAAGCGAGATTGCCTGAGCTGTCTTTAATCCCCGCAATTCGGGGGTGCTGAGCTAATTTTTTAACCGTGTCAGCTTCTAAACTGACGCCTGTACGGCCAGGGTGATTATAAAGTATCACAGGCAGATTGCAGGCTTCAGCGACCGCTTCAAAATGACGCAATAAGCCTTCCTGATTGGGTTTATTGTAGTAGGGATTGACCACTAATAAGCCGTCAACACCCACGTTCTGGGCTTCAAGCGAAAGTTGAATTGTTGCCTGGGTACTATAAGAACCTGTGCCAACAATGAGTTTGCCGCGTTTGGTCTGGGTTAAATGGTCGCGCAAAACGCGCCAGAGACTGATTTTTTCGTCGTGTTCAAGCGTGGGAGCTTCGCCAGTGGTGCCGGTGGCGACGAGGGTGTCGGTACCGGTTGTGAACAGATGGTCGGCTAAATGGCGAACCCGGCCAGGGTCAAGCGCAAGCTGTTCGTCAAAAGGCGTCACCATCGCCGTTAGCACGGGGCCAAAGGGATTGGCGCGTTGAGACATACCGTTCCTCCAAGAAATTGCAAGAGATCGGCGGGTCACGTACAAACGAATAATGCTGCCGAGCCCGTCAAAGCGATACAACAGTGTAACAGCTAGTGGCTAATGGCTGGTAGCGGGTGAGCAGATACTTAGAAACACAGGCAGCTTACAGCGTAAGCTTGAAAAGAGCTGCTCTGACCCGCTGAGCCTAGCTGACTTCTTGAGCTTCTTCTTCGCTTGCTGAAATTTCTTTCATGTCTTTATGGGTCTGAAACAGCACGCGAAACAGATGCATCAGTTCACTGAGACGAAATTCCAGCTCGTCATCTGCGCTATTGCGCAGTTGCTCAGCAGCATACTCAATTTGGTTAAAAAGATGAGATTCCATATATTCGACATAGCGCAAATCATCGTCTAGATCATCCATACGGGGACGAAAGAAGTCTGAAAGATCTACTTCATCTTCATTGCGGATAATCTGTACGCCACGCTGTTCGAGAATGCTGCGTTGGCCCCAAAATTCATTTAATAAAAAACGCAGCGCCATCAGTGAGCCATGCGGCATGACATAAGGGGAACGCATGGCGATATAAAGCGCTTCACGCAGAGAAATAATATCCCCGGCTTCAGTCATGATTAAAGAATTAAGGTAAAAGTTAGAGTGTAATCTCATTTGGGGCAGCAACAGGCGCTGAAAGCCTTCCAGCAGGGCGTAAAAACTGGTGTTGACGACCTGATTGCGCTCTTCGGTTTCGTCATCAGGCACGCCTTCAAGCTGAAAGCCCATTTCGAGTAAAGGCAAAAAATGCGCCATAAAGCTGGCAACGGCGTCTTGTAAGCCTTCTTCCAGATTACGACGTTCGCCGCCATAAAGCTTGCCCATTTGTTCAAAGCGCTCTGCAAATAAACGGGCTGCATCAGGTAGGAGTTCCTGGGCGAGGGTTAAAAACAGCAGGCCTGAGCTCAATAAATTTTGAATATCTTCAATCTGGCTGCGATCAAAGGTAGCGGTCTGCTGACCTTCACGCATCATTTTTTGACGCAGGGCTTCTTGTTCAGCAAACTGCTGCTTAATAATGTCATCAAGAGCGGTCTGGTCAATTGAGCCGAGTTCAACGAGCAACATGCCAAGGGGTTTAGCTGAAGCCCCCGATTGCATCTGCACAGAAAGAGCGGCATGTAATTGTTCGCGAGTAATCGCACCACGAGTAACAAGAAGTTCACCAAGCGGCTGCTGAATGGACATCCGGGCCTGCATAAACCGGTCAAAGTCAGCTGTGCTTAGAAATCCAGATTCGATCAACACCTGACCGAGCAGTTTGTCGGGCTGCTGTTTTTGTTGAGAAAGAGCGTCAAGTAGCTGATCTTCGCTCAGCAGGCCGGCTTCCACCAACTGCTGGCCCAGCGGCTTCATGGTCAGGACGGAGAGATTAGGCATGGTCTTACTCGCTTCACCAAGGGCTTGAGTGCAATAAATTCATTATACAGAGTGAGTGAGCGCAATGGCAGAGGCGCAGAGAAGGAGGTTATGAGTTATGAGTTATGAGTTTTGAGTTTGAGATGCAAAAGCATATGGGTAGCGAGTTTTAATCTTAAACCCACTACCCATAACAGTCGGCAAAGCCGACTAGAATCGTTTGACGTGGTGGACGCGGTCTTCTTCAAGCAATGAGTTACAGCGTTCGATACATTCAGAACAAATATAGACGGGATGTTTTGTGTTGGCTTTGCCAACAACTAAAAGCTCAACGTCTGTTTCGTTTTTGCCGCAAAAAGAGCAAGAAGGTTTTTCGATGAGGCGAATGGCGGGTGCAAAGCTGGTTTCGTCCTGAACCACTTCAAAAAGTTGATCAATTGAAACGCGCAGAGCATCACAGAGTTTGGTCAGTGTTGAAAAGGAAACGCCTTTGGATTTTCCGGTTTCGAGCTCGCTAAGGGCTTTTTGGGAAATGCCTGTAAGTTTAGAGAGATCTGTTTGTCTGAGATTGCGCTGTTTGCGCAGATTAGAGAGATTGCACAGAATTTTACTCATGCTTCCTGAATGCCCCGGGTCTTCCTGCTAGATCTAAACTGTTAACGGAAATACGGAAATATGTCGTATGGGTTATAACTCATTATACAGACAGCAGAAATGAAAGCAAGACCCGTTTAGCGTACTAAGGGCTATAATAAAGAATATCAGGGTTCAGGCACGGCTGTCCGGTTTGTTAAGGGTTTGGTAGGTTCTATACCCGTGCCAGAGACGTCGCTAAACCTGAGCTGAACCCCTGCACCCCCTTCTCTGACCTGTGTTAAGATGCCGCTCATGTCAACCCCAGAACGCCTGCTGACGCTACTTGAAGAGTTACGTTCAATTGCCCAGCTCGGTTTACACTACGCAACCGGTGATGCCTATGATCAGGCTCGCTACAAGCGCCTGCTTGAACTTGCCGGTACAGAATATACCGAGCTTACAGGGCTTGATACAGATATCTTGCTGGCTCGTTTTCAGGCCGAACTTGGTCATGTAACGCCTAAAGTGGGTGCTGATGCTGCCATTTTTGATGATCAAGATCGTTTATTGCTGGTTAAACGACGTGATGATGGCTGTTGGGGATTGCCTGCGGGCTGGTGTGATATGAACGAAACACCTCGTCAGGCAATTGAGCGAGAATTAAAAGAAGAGTTAAATCTTGAGTGTGATGCGCAAGAGTTAATTGAAGTTTTTACTCGCCTGCCAGGTGATTATGGCAGTCCGCACACAACCTATCATTTGCTCTTTCATGTCAAATATTTATCTGGTATTCCTCAGTGTCAGCCTGAAGAAGTAACCGACTGGGGCTGGTTTGGACCAGATGCTGAGTTAGACTGGCATCGTGATCATCAGAAGTCCGCTCAGAAAGCCTGGGCCTCGCGCGATGTCTGAGCCCAAGCTTTATCAAGGCCGAGAGGCCAAACGCCTGCCAATTCAGCTGGTGGTGATGATTGCGTTTGTTGGGATGATGATGCTGTTAATCTGGCTTAAGCTGGCTTCGCCAGAGTTTAAAGAAAGCACCAAAGCCCGCCAGACCGCTCAGTTTTATTTAGAGGCTCTGGATAAAGCACCGATTGATAAACTCGGTGCTGAGCTGCATCCCGATGTCCGTCGTTCTTTTACCCATGAGACGCTCCGGGCTCGTTATGCTGCATTAGGAATTGGCCAGGGTGTTCAGATGCTGCAGATGCGCGATGAGCAGTTTGTTAAAGAACCTGCGCAGTGGAGCTGGCGAATTGATATTAAAACCCCTAAAGAAGCCAGAGTGCCTTTATTGCTCAGCGTCAGACAGCCTTCTGCTCAGTCCATTGCCCGTCGCTGGCGCGTTTATTCGCTGTGCCGACCGGATCTGGACTTAAAAGCAGAAGCCCGTGACGTATTAAAAAAGCCAGCTGAACTGTCTAATGCTGCAGAACTCAAAAATTTTAAAGCAGCGTCAGAATCTGAATGGAAGCTTGTGAGCACCAATCCGCCTACCTTGATTGTGCCGGGCTTAGGTCAGAAGCAGCGTTTAAGTCTGATCTGGCAAGTCAGCCCCGATGGCCGCTTGGGCTGTACTTACCAGCGCCAATCTGTCAGGCTTGTGCAGCCAGAAGTCAAGTAATTAAGCGCTTTTTAGCATCTTTTGGCTTCTTCTGGGCGTCACCTGAGCCATCAGGTAAAATAGACTTAGCATGATTTTTCAATGCATTTTTTACTTTTTAATTTGATTTAGGAGACTCCCCATGAGACTTGGGCGCGTAACCGGATCCGTTGTGGCAACTATCAAGCATGATTCCCTGCAGGGACGCAAGCTGATGATGGTGCAGCCGATTGATCCATTTGGGAATGATCAGGGCGAAGCCCTTGTCGCTGTTGATACGGTACAGGCTGGAATAGGTGATCGGGTCCTGTTGCTTGAAGAAGGCAATTCTTCTCGTCAGATTATTCAGTATGAAAATGCTCCGATTCGTTGTCTGATTGTGGGAATCATTGATCATGTCGAACTTGCCGCCGAACCGGCATCCGTTTGAAGTCCAGGCGATCCAGCTAAGGTCCTATGCCTACGGCGAAAGTGACCTGATCGTTGTTTTGTTTACACGCGAATATGGTGTGATTCGAGCCATGGCGCGCGGTGTGCGCAAGGCTCGTAGCCGGATGTCTGGCCTGATTGCGCCCTTGCGCTGCAATCATTTTCTGCTTAAGCGAGGCCGTACCTTACACGGTATTTCTCAAGCTGAAAGCATTCATGCTTTTTCTGGCTTACATGACGACTATGATCGGCTGATGGCGGGCCTGGCAATTGGTGAGCTTGTGGCTCAGTTTTGTCAGGAAGAAGACGCCCAGCCTGAATTTTATGACGCCCTGCTGACGACGCTATTTTTACTCAGCGAAAGCAGTCAGCCGCGCTCAGTCTTACTTTGGTTTTTGCTTTATTTTCTCGAAAGTCAGGGTTTTTATGCTGACTGGGAGCAATGCCAGCAGTGCGGCAGTGATTTTGGTGGACAAGCTTATCGCTTTCAGAATGTTATTGAAGGTGGATTACGCTGTGAACGCTGCAAACAAGGTCCTGACCATCGTTTTTTGACTTATGAGCAAGCAATGGCCCTGCCAGTTTATCAGCTGGCCCATGCTCCCCCAGAATCGACGCTCTCTGAAAAAGATTTAAACGGCCTGATCTGGAATCTGCAGCAACAGTTGCAGCATTTGGCGGGTCGTGAATTACGAACCTTTTCGTTTCTTTACCCGAATCAGCCTGTCAATACGACAACACAACGAGGTACTTCACCATGAAAAAAGAATCTTCTGCCCTGAGCCGTGGCGGCCAGGTTGTGCTCTCTGGCATTATTGCCGCAACCATTTTGATTGGCTATCAGCAATTTAGCCAGCATCAAATGCCGACAACAGGCCAGACTGATACAGGACGGACTAACCATTCCCAGCCGGCTAATGCCGCACCTGCTAATTTAGGTGCCAATGAGCAGTTGCTGATTAATCTTTATAAAAATAATTCAGATTCAGTTGTCAACGTTACAACCCGCTCGATGGGTTATAACCAGTACATGGAGCTGACTCCGCGTCAGGGCGCAGGCTCAGGCTTTGTCATCGACAAACAGGGTCATGTTGTAACAAATTATCATGTGGTTGAAGGTGCCCAGCGCTTCTTTGTGGCTTTTGGCAACGTTGAAGAGTCTTACCCAGCAGAACTCGTCGGCTTTGATCAAAGCAATGATATTGCGGTGCTTAAAGTTCAGGCTCCCGAAAACATGCTGAAGCCGGTTGAACTGGGTGATTCAGCTAATCTGCAGGTTGGCCAGACTGCCATTGCGATTGGTAATCCTTTTGCATTAGGTCAGACCATTACCACAGGGGTTGTTTCTTCGCTTAACCGGACTCTGCAAGTTGAACAAAACCGAGTGATTTCTGGTTTGATTCAGACTGACGCTGCGATTAATCATGGCAACTCAGGCGGCCCCTTATTTGATTCCAGCGGTCGCGTGATTGGGGTCAATACTCTGATCTACAGTCCATCAGGCGGATCGGTTGGGATTGGCTTTGCGATTCCGATTAACACGGTTAAACGCTTTGTTCCCGATTTGATTCAGTATGGTCGCGCTCGCCATCCTTATTTAGGCATTATGCCCCTGGCGCTAAGTCCGCGTCTGTCTAAAATGCTTAATCTAAGCGTTAGCGAAGGTTTATTAGTAGTGCAGACCGTACCCGGTGGCCCGGCTGAAAAAGCTGGAATTCGCGGGGGAACCCGTCGTGTGCTGGTGGGTAACTATGAAATTGCTCTGGGTGGTGATGTGATTCAAGCGGTTGATGGCAAGCCCGTTCGTCAGGAAACCGACCTGACAAACTATCTTCAGAGCCAGAAACAAGTGGGTGAAACCCTCAAGGTGACCCTGCTGCGTGGTGGTCAAGGTCAGCCTGTGACGGTTGAAGTTCCGCTAACCGCTGTACGCGAACAATAGGACTAAAATTATGAGCGCTGAAATGCCGCAGCCGATCCGGCTGCTTGACCAGAATGTTGCCAACCAGATTGCAGCAGGTGAAGTGGTCGAACGGCCTTCTTCTGTGATCAAAGAGCTTGTCGAAAATGCGCTTGACGCTGGGGCAAGTGTGATTCAGGTTGAAGCGGATCAAGGCGGAAGGTTTTTACGCGTGGTCGATAACGGTCACGGTATTTCAGCGGACTCAGTTGCTTTGGCTTTTCAGCGCTTTGCAACCAGCAAACTCAGAAACTATGAAGATGTCTGGCAATTGGCAACGATGGGTTTTCGGGGTGAAGCACTCCCCAGTATTGCGTCTGTCAGTAGACTTGAAGTTTTAAGCCGCACGGCTGATGCTGAGCTCGGCCATCGACTGGTGATGCATGGGGGTGACGTGCTGGAATCCGGGCCTGGCGGTGGGCCTGTCGGAACCAGTCTGACGATTCAGGAACTGTTTTATAACACGCCTGCCCGGCTTAAGTTTATGGGAAGTGAAAATACAGAATTAGGTTATAGACAGCAGTTGATGCAGGCTTTTGCGATGTCACATCCGCATATTGGTTTTCGCCTGCTCAAAAAAGGTAAAGTCTCGCTCAACACAACGGGCCGTAGTGACTTAATGGGTGTTGTGCGTCAGATTTTTGGCAAAGATATGGCAGGTTCTTTATTTGCAATTGATCATAGTTATCGCGATGCCAAAGTCGAAGGGGTCTTGAGTTACCCGGACTATGTGCGCAAAGACCGCAATTACCAGTATTTCTTTGTCAATCAACGCTGGGTTAAAGTGCCGGCGCTGACAAAAATTCTGGATGATTTATATGCTGATTTAGTCCCTAAACGCAATTACCCTGTTGCAATTTTGCGTCTTCAGTTACCGCCTGAAACCGTTGACGTCAACGTTCACCCGACCAAGCGAGAAGTTCGCTTTAAAAACTTCAGCCTGATTTATCAATTGCTCAAAGAAGCGCTTGAGCAGGCACTAAATCGTTATCATGTGGATCGACTCCATCTCGTAGAAGCCCCAAAACCCGCTCCAGAGTTCTCTTCTGAACAGCAGACTTTCGCTTCACCTTTAAATAACCTGTCTTCTGGCTTAAGTTCTGAAGAACGCCCCCCGTTTGCGCCTCAGGCCGATGAAGATTCTGCACCTTGGCAGTCAAATAGCAGCCAGGCTTCAGCTTACTCATCTACTGACATGGTGGCTTACCCTAAATCAACGCCCCAGCCTTATTCTGCGCCTTTTACAACTCCATCATCTTTATATGCTGCGCAAGCTCATCCGGCTAAACCTGATTTTGTGGCTCAGCCCGCAACGGTGTTTCAGGCTCCACCTCCGCCAGAGGTCCTCACTCTGCCTGGGATTAGCCCACTTGAACGTCTCCAGCATCGCGGCACGGCTGAAGAAGCCAAAGCAGCTGAAGCGGCGCTGCTTGAGGCGATTATTCCGGTTGGCCAGGTCTGTGAAAATACCTATATTATCGGCAGCTTTGGCCGTGATCTGGTGCTCATTGACCAACATGTGGCTGAAGAACGTCATTTATATGAAGTGCTAATCGAAAAAGGTGAACTGGCTCGCCAGCCCCTTCTGGTCTCAGTGATTGTGGATACGGATTCAATTGAGCGTGAATTGCTTGATCAACATCGCGAACTGTTTGAGTCAGCAGGTTTTGAATATGAGCCCTATGGCCCAGACACAATTGCGATTCGCACAGTGCCCCACTGTCTAAAGCTCAGTGAAGCTGAAGCGACGTTTAAACATCTGCTAAATGATTTGCGCGAAACAGGTGTGGCTGATGCCCGCTTAGAGTCTTATAAGCTGTTATGCAAGACAATAGCCTGTCATAGTGCGATTCGAGCCGGTGATGCCCTGACAATTGAGCAGATGCGAGAAATTGTCAAAAACTGGGCCAAAACAAAAAATCCCTATACCTGTCCCCATGGACGTCCAATTCTATTAAAATTAAGTAAAGACGAAATCAACCGCCGATTTTTGCGCACATGGTCCTAAGCTTTTCCGACTTAACAGATTCTCAGGCAGAATTTTGCCTGATTCTGCTTAAGGCTCACTGACAAAAAATCGTATCACCCGCGTACAATAGAATCAGGGAAAAGGTGATCTAAGCACATTTTGCAGCTTCCTTCGGGAACACTCACCCGCAGATCCACGTCAAAAAACCACACACCCTAATACAGACACAGGTCAGGAACATGAAACGTCACATTCTGAGAGGAATATTAGCAGCGACTACGGTCAGCTTTCTTAGCTCCTGCTCAGGCGATTTAATCAATTTACTGCCGGTTTTGCCGTCTAGTGCACCTGTTGGTAGTAGCGCCAGCTCCAGTATTTCATCCATGATTGCACCTCTTATCGCCACCAAACAGCGCGTCAAAGTTGTTTTTTATAACCGGCTGAGTTCAAACGAGCTGGTACCTTTAGTTCCAGATAATCTTGAAACCTTGCGTTTTAACGGGCAGTTTAGCCTGGATGGCGCCAGTTTTCCTCGCAACAAAGGGCTTGAGCAGGCGTTTCCTTTTATTGAAGTGGGCGAACATGTACTTGAGCTGAGTTTTAAAAATCAACAGCCTTTAGAAGTCCCGATTGTGGTGCCGCGAATTGAAACAAGCGAAACTGTTATTATGGTGATTCTGTCTTTTGATGCGGGTGGCGATCTTGTCCGCGATGTTCAAGTCGGCTATGACCTGGATAATAACCGGGAACTTGATACTACTATGAATATCTACCGCAGTGCCAATGGTCAGAGTTATCTGGTGTATTCACCAGACGGACGGGTTCAAGAATGGACTTCACCCCTGCTCCAGCCCAGCTCAGATAATGTGCCGGTAAACGGCGAGGCGCCTTTACCAGCTGGTACAGATACAAGCGCTCGTGTGGATAATCAACTGCCGATTAACCGCGAACGTACAACGCCACCTAAACCCGTGGAAGTCCCAAGAATCCCAAACCCCAGACCCGTGCCACTCCCAGCTCCTGGATCCTGAGCTGAGACGCTACCCCTTTAAATCGATTTTTTTACAGAAGCCCGCTCTGAGCGGGCTTCTGCTTTAGCGAGCATTAGCCTGTAAAAATTCAGTGTGTCAGGTTTTGTCATTTTGGGCGTCAGTTCTAAAAGCTTTTGAGCAGTTTGTTTGCGTTGAAGCTGGAGTAAAACATAGACGAGTTCAAGATGGCTGTCGACATCACTCGGATTAGCTTGCATCGCTTCAAGTAAAGCTGCTGAGCGCATGATCAACTCTTTTTGATACGCTGTTGCTAACATCGTTTGCTCCTTGAAATAGCTTTTTTTGATTCTGGCAGCTGTTTTTAGACAAAACGAGCAAAAACTTGAACAGCTTGGCTTTAAACCCCTGAAGCTCTAAGTTTCAATCGCCCTCAAGAGGTGTATTCCCCGGTATAATAGTGACTATGCCGCCTCGCAAATCCCTCGCCAAACCCTCTGCTGGCTCAAAAAACTTTGATCCTTTAAGCTGGCTTGATTTAGCTGAAAGAGCCCTTCGGGCTGAAGAAAAACAAAACTGCCGCAATCTTAAAGGCCAGCAGTTTTATTTTGCTGACTTTATGCTTCATCATCTGGATCGGGCTTTTTTTGACCCTAAAGTGGGCAGGCAGATTGCCAGACTCAAAAATATTTATAATCTCTACCCAATGGCGGCTGTAGCAGATCGACGAGAGCTGATTGCTGAGAGTCGACGCCATTTTGAAACGTTTAAACAAACCATTCCACAGCCAGAACCAGAACGGCCTGAAAATAAATCAACACGTGCCCCACGCGAAGTGGATAAACGTCTCAATGAACAGATTCGTCAGCTGCGCCGCAATCCTGCTTCAAACGATTGGCGAGATGTGCCAGTTCAATTTGTTAAAGGCGTTGGCCCCAAGCTGGGTGAGACTTTTGCCAAAGTAGGGGTTGGCACCGTTGGGCAGCTGCTTAATTACTTCCCGCGTAAACATCTGGACTATTCGCTTTGTACACGCATTCGCGAGCTGCGCGTTGGTCAGACGGCAACGATCTGGGGCACGATTACGAATGTTTCTAGCTTTAGCCCACCCGGCAAACAGGGCTTGTTTATTCTTAAATTAGTGGTCAAAGATGAAAGCGGCAGGCTCAACGTCAGCTTTTTTCATCGGGGCTCAGCTTATGTGCGTAAAATGTTTGAAAGCCGTTTTCCTGTGGGCTCTCAGATATTAATGAGTGGCACAGTCAAATGGGATAAATTTGAAAAAGGCCTGACTCTGGATTCTCCGGAATGTGAAGTATTGGGGATTGCTGAGTCTGCAGAAGAAGCTGATGCAGCCCAAGATAGCCTGGAATTAAAACTGGCTAATTTACATGTCGGCCGAATTGTCCCGATTTACCCGCTAACCGAAGGGCTAAATGTCAAATGGGTAAGACGGGCGATACATCAGGCGCTTGAAGGCTTTTTTAACCGGATTCAGGATCCTTTACCTGACTCTATTTGCGGACGGCTTAATTTATTAGATTTGGCGACCAGCTACAAAGAGTATCATTTTCCTACGAATGAAGCCTTACTTGAGGCAGCCCGACAGCGACTGGTTTTTCAAGAGTTGTTTTTGACCCAGCTCGGTATGCATTATCGTCGTCGTCAGCGTGAGCTAAACGAGCCAGGTCTCATGTTTAATTCCAGTGGTCAGCTGGCCAGCGCGTTTTTAAAGCTGCTGCCTTTTAGCCTGACCAATGCTCAACAGCGCGTGGTGCGTGAAATTCTGTCAGATTTACGCCGGAGCGAGCCCATGAGTCGTCTGGTTCAGGGTGATGTAGGTTCTGGTAAAACGGTTGTGGCTGTGATGGCTTTGCTTGAAGCAATTGAAGCCGGTTATCAAGGCGCACTGATGGCGCCGACTGAAATTTTGGCCGAGCAGCATTTTCAAAAAATGTTTCAGTGGCTAATGGATTTGGGCTTACAAACAGAGCTGTTAACAGGCAGCCAGTCGGCTAAAGAAAAACGCGAAGCTTTGGCAAGACTGGCTTCGGGACAGGCTGCTTTGGCGGTTGGCACTCATGCCTTGATTCAAGATGGGGTTAAATTTAACAATCTGGGCCTGATTATCATCGATGAACAGCATCGCTTTGGCGTTAAGCAGCGCTCGATGTTAAAGGCTAAAGGCCAAAATCCTGAAGTTTTGACTATGACAGCGACCCCGATTCCGCGTACTTTAGCTTTAACTCAATACGGGGATTTAGATGTCTCGTTAATTGATGAATTGCCACCAGGGCGTAAACCCGTTGAAACCTCACTAATACGTGGCGCTGATCAGCGTGAGCAGCTCTGGGAGTTTATACGTCTGGAATTACAAGCGGGCCGTCAGGCTTATGTGGTGTTTCCTTTAGTCGAAGAATCCGAAAAAATGGATTTAAAGGCCGCAACTGTTGAGTATGAGGTCTTTAAACAAGAAATTTTTCCGGAATTTCGCGTTGGTTTGCTGCACGGCAAAATGAAAGGGACGGAAAAAGATCTGATCATGCGTGCCTTTGTGCGCCATGAATTAGATATCTTGGTCGCCACTACTGTGATTGAAGTCGGTGTGGATGTGCCGAATTCATCTGTGATGGTCATTGAGCATGCTGAGCGCTTTGGTTTAGCTCAGTTACATCAGTTACGTGGACGAGTAGGCCGAGGGTCAGATAAAGCTTATTGCTTTTTGGCTGCAGATAAACTCTCTGATATCTCACGTGAGCGTCTGGAAATTTTTACACGCACCCATAATGGTTTTGTAATTGCAGAGCAAGATTTGCGTCTGCGTGGCCCAGGTGAGTTTTTAGGCACGCGCCAAAGTGGCTTACCTGATTTAGTTCTGACGAATCTGGCTGAAGACACCGAACTACTTGAAGCAGCGCGTGAAGAAGCCAAAGCCTTAATTGAGCTTGACGCAGATTTGGTTCAGGCTGAACATTTACCGATTAAACAGGAAATGTTCAGGTTTTTTCAGCGCCATTTAACGACGCTGGAAGCTTAAATACTGAACTGATTATCCAGCTGTAGTACTGGCAGTATTGCCGCTTGCGGAGCTAGAAGGGGCTGTGTTACTTGATGGTGTCGTGCTGGTAGAAGCCCCACTGCTTGTGCTGGTGCTGCCCGTTGTTGTGCCAGCGCTGCTGCTTGTATTGCTTCCGGTGCCTGTTGGTGAGCCGCTTGTGTCGCTGGTGGCTGCTCCCGCACCCCCTGTCGGAGCTCCGCTGGTGCTAGTCGGTGCGCCGGTTGTACTTGTCGGAGCTCCTGCACTCACGCTAGGGGCTGTGCTGGTACTTGTTGCTGCTCCGGTATTGCTACTGGCTGCACCCGCACCTGCAACGGGCGTTGTGTTAGTTGTATTTCCGGTTGTAACACCTGTGCTTGTATTGGCGTTAACCATGCCAGAACTACCTTCAGAGCTTCCTGTTCCACCATTGCTTACGACGGGTGTTGCGCCTCCTGTATAGGGCCCCTGACCAATCTGGCAGCCTGATACAGCCGTTATAAGGCTTAATGACATGAGACTTTTAACAAAAACGGTTGGTTTGAACATAGTGCGTGCCTCCCCAAATATAAGAGATTAGATTTAAAACAATAGGCATGCAAAAGGCCGCCGGTCAATCCTTTGGGATTAACTCAGCGGCCTGATGCTCAAAACTTAGGCTGCAGGTGTGGCAGAAGCAGCCGGGCTTGCAGAAGCTGCCGGAGTTGCTGAAGCTTCAGGACTGGCAGAAACTTCGGGGCTAGCTGTTGGGCTAGCGCTTTCAACCGGGCTGGCAGTCACTTCGGGACTTGCAGTCGGGACAGGGCTGTCAGAAGGTGTGGTCACTGGGGGCTGTGACTCGGTCGGTTCGCCGGGAACGACAAAACCGCCGCCAGGACCTTGACCAACTTGGCAAGCGCTGAGGGCTGCAAGCAGGCTGAGTGCGAGAATGGAGAGTTGGGCAGTCTTTTTCATGGATGAATGCTCCTTATGTGAATTGTTGATTATGTTGATGGCTACTTCCACTGGCTGGTCCCTAAGGACCGATCAAATCTCAGAGCTATATTACATGATATCAGATTCTGCAGGCTATCAGGCTTTGAGTGCTTTTTCTACGATTTGAAAAAGCTGATTCCCACCCTGCTTTTGAACGTAATTCAGAACAAATTGAACAAATTGTGGCACTAAAGTGGGTTCAAGGCCAATTCGCTGAAAAGATCCAACTAAGGAACTTAGTTGACCTAAGTGAGCTAATTGCTCGCCACCGAGAGCGGGATTGATGGCATTTAAGCCGCCTGAGAGCACTCGGACATCTTCTGGAGCATGCAGAGCCAGCTCATCACTTTCAGGAATGACTGTATCAAGTGTTGCAAAGTCCTGATCGTCAAGCTGGTGTTTGAGCTGCCTAAAAACGAGGCCAGCGCCGTTGGCAATTTGCTCAACGTTTAAGGTGGGGAGTTCAGATTGGAGATATTTAACCAGTTCGGTTTCTACCATTTGGATCTTGATAGCTCCTTTTTTGAAGTCAGCTTTTTTAGTTAAGACAGTCTAAAAATGACCCTAAAAAAACAAAAGACAGAAGAGCGCGGCCCTTCTGTCGGTTCACCCATAGGCTGACACATCGCAGGAATTGCGAATAGTTACCTGCAAGGATTGAGGTCCTTCTAATCAGGGCCCTGAGGCGGCTGAAGCCGTCTGGTGAGCTCTCCCAATCAGAATTGAAATTACTATAGCTTAGGCTATATAAAGAAAGTATAAAAAATTATATAAAAAAGTTACAAAGACCTCTGTAACCCTGGTATATCCTCAAAAAATATCGTAAAAATAAATTTGAATTTTAAAGAATAGAAGATACGTCAATTGCTATGATAGAGTGTTTGGGTCTTTTTTGAAGTCATTTTTTATTTGAATTGTTAAAGCCTTTTTACTCACTAATAGGACTGACTGATTAAAAATAAGCTATAAAAAAACACCCTGGTGGTCACCAGGGTGTCATTTTTATACGAGTCAGTAAAATCGACTTAAGCTTTATTGAGCTTAGGGGCGAGTCAGGACTTCTTCACCAATCAGGCTGGCCAGATTGGGGATGTCAATGAAGGGGTTACGATTGCCCTGGCGCTGAGCGACCAGTTCATG
>CAJYHH010000913.1 GCA_913773825.1 Candidatus Sericytochromatia bacterium
CAAAAATCCAGCTGCGTTTAATCAAGTTTTAAAACCCAGTGATTTAAATATTTCAGAAAAACACTCTCAACTCAAGCTCCCGTTTAGCGACCATCAGCAGCCAGTTCTGTTAGATTGACAAGATAACTCTCCCCGAAGGAATCTTCTATGCTTGCAAAAAAACAACTGCTGTTTGGCTTAAGTATTGCCTTATTAAGCCTGCCCGCTAGTGCAGTTAAATTACAAACTCAGAGCCAGACCAAAACCGTTCAGGGCCTGACTTATAAACTCACCATGCCCAAGCCACTTAAAACCGGTGAGCAAAAACTGAGTTTAAAAATCACTCGCGGATCTTTTACGGTTCGTAATGCCCGCATCAGTGCCGAGGCTTTAATGGATGATGGCATGAAATCAGCGGTCAAAATCACGCTTAAACCAACAGGTGAATATGAACTCAAAACCCTGCTGGATATGGGCGGCGAGTGGCAACTTAAAATTCAACAAACCGCACCGAACAAAAGCAATTTATTATTTTTGCTAGATGTCACTGGCAGCAGCCAACATCACCACTAGCGCTTTTTCTGAGGCGGACTTCTATCAGTTCGCCTCAGCTTACAGCCGAAAAAAGCTTAAGCCTTACTCGCCGGATAACCAGCATTTTCAATACTCTGGCGAATCTTTTCAGCATCCTGAGCGCTTAGTGCAGCGACTTCACCCTGAGCCAAATCAATCTCAACCTCAGCACTGGCATCAAGGGCCAGAATAGCATCGGTCACTGCTTTTACACATTTCTGGCAGGTCATGCCAGTGACCTGAAACAAATATTCGTTCATACAATACTCACTTTAAAAACGATTTAAAAACAACGGATTTTGTTTTAGCCTATTGGGCTCTGAGGCGAATCACAAAGCCTTGTTCGCGCTGACGCAAGGGGCATTTATAAGCCCCAGCATAACCTGCCGGTTTCCAGTTCATGTGCTGTAAAACAGCCAGAACCGCTTGATGCTCTTGTTCTACACCTGAATAGATCAAAACCTGGCCTGCAGCACTCAGCTGTCCTTTTACCCAGTCAAACAAATCAGCCGGGTCATGATATCGGGCTGGAATCCCCCAGCGCAGCGCATTTTCAGGCAAAATAATCGGCAAAAACAGCGTAATCAGATCTTGCGGGGGCAAAATCTGTTCGCGCACATCTCCCTCAAGATAATCAGCCTCAGCCACAGCAGCCCAGTGTTGAGCCCAATCACCCCGCGTCAGACCATCTGCTTGTAAAAACCAGGGATCCAGCTCTATGCCAGTTAAAGCAGCCCGTCCAAACTGAGCCAGGTAAGCTTTTAAAAACGGCGCATAGCTCCATTGATGGCAACCAATATCCAGTGCGACAGGGTCCTCGGGCAAACCGGGCAATGCTTCACTCAGCAAACTCAGACAGTATAAGCCACGTTCAAAGGTTTCCAGTTCTACCTGTTCGAGCAATGGACTCAAGTGATAACGTTGAATCAGCTGTTCAGCACGTCCACGCGCTTCGGTTCTGAGTCGACCCGGCAAGCCCCCAAAGAGCTGACGAGCATCAGTCGGTTTAAGCGCTTCAGGTTGCTGATGTTCACGTTCAGCCAGACGGCGACGGCGCAAAATCCAGACACGCTCATTTACACCGGCTATGATAGCTTCAGTTTCAGCAGGTGGGTGAGCAAAGACAAAAAGCTTTGGCAGAAGCTGCTGAGCCTGTTCCACCCAGGCTGCGGCAATGGCTTGTGGCCCCACAAACGCCACAATTGCGGGTTGACACTCAGCACTAAGCTGAAGCAATTGCTGAGTGTTTAATACAGATTCACGTTTCCAGAGCATCATTTCATCGAGCAAAAGTTGAGGATAAGCATGAAGCTCCAGAGCTTGTAAAGACGGGGCCAGAAGCGGTTTGGCAGTAACATCCAGAATCAAAGTACGCATGGGGAGTATTCTAACAAATATCCCAGTCATTAGACGCTTCCGCCATCTTTTCTGACTTTGGCAAACATGCTAGGCTGCAAAAAATGCAAGCTCCGCACTTCGGCAATAAGGATACACAATGGCCCGCCTGAAATTAATCTTTGCAACCACCCTGATGCTCACCATCATCAATCCCTTCGCTCCACACCCCTTGAACGCTCAAGCTGCTGACACACTTGACTCGCTTGAAGAAGAACTTAAAATTCCAGTCTTATCACCCGTTATCCGTCAGGCACTGGATTTTTTGGTTGCCAATAGCAGTCCCCATATTGGCTTAAACACCGTCACCGCTTATGCCACCTGGAAAGCCCTCTCCGAACAACAAACAATTAGCTTTAATCTACTGGGTGGCCCGACCCAAGAGAGTATTCTTTTTACTGCCCAGCGCTTAGAAGACCTGCCGCAGCTGCAAAAAAACGTTCAGTCTCAACAGGCCCGAGATAAATACCGTCCAGATTTTAGCGCCTTTAAGCAGATTCTCAGCGAGCGTTTACCTGTCTTGTTCGAGCAACTCAAGTCTGAGCAGGCTCGTTCTCGTCAGGAAATTCTGCGTTTAGACAATCAACAGGCTCAGCTCAGCCAGCGGCTTACTCACTTACAAACCACTATTTCTCAGCTTGAAATTCAGTCAGGCAATACCCAACTGCGTTTGCAGCAGTACCAGCAGATTTACAACCAGACCCATCAAAGCTGGCAGCGCGTCCAGACTGACTTTGACAATCGCTCCCGGAGCTACCGAGCGCTGAATCAACAGATCGCAACGGAGTTAGCTCAACAGCAAAAACTCGAAAAAGAACGCAATCAAGAACTAGGCTGGGCCAAACAAGAAGAAGCGATGATTACCCGAGATCCGGCCAATGCGGCTTTACATCGTCAACGCTCTCAGCATCACTATTTCCGTGTTTCTCAGCTAAATCAGGCGATTACAAATCTAATCAACAGCCAGCGTCAACTCAAGCAAAATTCTGACCAGCAGCGTTATGCTCTCAACCAACTTGAGTTACAAGTTCGTGACTGGAAAAATCGCCTTGATGCAGACCTTTTACCCGTTACTCAAACTCAAGCTGAGCTCAGCAACTTGCAAATCCAACTCACTGAACATCACGCTCAGTCTGGTCAAACCCAAACAGAACTGACTCACACTCAGCAGCAGTTAACTCGTCAACAGGGCTTACAAGCTTATTACGTCAACGGCTTATCGGGTGTAGACAAACTCCAGCAGAGCAGTCAGATTTTAAAAGATTATCCAGCCTACTCAAATCAAAAAACACAGTTATTAGGCTTGTTTACTCAAACCGCTCAGTTGGCTGCCAACTCAGATTATCAATTGTTAAATGGCAGCGGCCTAAGCGAAAAACTGCGTCCTTTGCTGAGTCTGTTTCGCAATATGGACAAACCACCCCTACCCTAAGAAAAGAGAACGCCAACCATGCTATCGTTTCGACTGTTATTGAGTTTCAGTCTGCTGAATACAGCTGTGCTGACAGGTTTGATACCGACCCCTGTGAGTCAATCCTCCCATCAAACTGCATTCAACGCTCAAGCGGCTAGCGACGGAAGTTTACGCGTCATCATCCTGCCCTTTCGCAATCTCAGTCGTTTACCAGAAGATGAATGGCTCAGTGATAGTTTTGCAGAAAGCCTGACAATGGGCCTGCTCAAAGTAGAAGCTCTTCAGCTGGTTGAACGCGCTCAAATTGGTGCCGTGCTTAAAGAGCAACAATTTGGACAAAGTGCCTATGTGGATGAAGCTAACGCACCCAAACTCGGCAAGCTGCTAGGAGCCAAAGTGGTTGTGATGGGATCTTATCAAAAAGTAGGGGATCAACTGCAGGCCAACGTGCGCTTTGTCGATGTTGAAACCGGCAGCATTGACTCCAGACGTGCAGCTCAGATTCAAGGACGCTTTAACGAAATCTTTGATCTACAAAAACAACTTGCCACCCAACTTGTTACCCAGCTAAATGTTCAGGCCAAGCCAAACGAACTCGCAAACATGGACAGCATTATCAAAGCGACAGACTCTACAGAAGCTTATAAAGCCTATATGGAAGGCCGACAACTGTTGCGCCAGGGCGATAGCCTGCAGCTGGACAAAGCCAAAGTAGCCTTTAAAACAGCACTCAGCTTTGATCCAGCATATCCTTTAGCTTTAGCAGGCCTTGCGGAAGTTCACGCTCGTAAAGCCCGGACTCATGATTTG
>CAJYHH010000914.1 GCA_913773825.1 Candidatus Sericytochromatia bacterium
GCCAATATAGACCGTGCCATCAGCGGCAAGAGCTGGATCACCCCACAGCGCTGCACCAGCGCGATAAAACCAACGACGTTTACCGTCAGGGGCAATGGCGTAGAGATTGCCGTCTTCGGATCCAATATAAATCGTTTTGTCAGCGCCAATTGCAGGGCTGCTGCTGAGTTTGCCCAGGGTATCAAACTCCCATTTGAGCTTGCCCTGAGGGGTCAGAGCGTAGAGTTTGCTGTCGTGGCTGGGCAGGTAAACAGTACCGTCTGCTGCCACAGCCGGTGAACCTGAAATCGGGCCTTTGGTTTTAAAGGTCCATTTTAATTTGCCCTGAGGAGCAATGGCGTAAAGTGAGCCGTCCCAACTGCCGGCATAAACGGTGCCATCAGGGCCAAGGGCGATACCTGCTGACACATATCTTCCGGTTTTAACGCGCCATAACATCACGCCTTTATTGTTGATGCCATAGACATGATCATCATGACAGCCAAAGAAAATCGCTCCACTGGGCGCCAGCACTGGCGAAGATGCAATATAGCTCCCAGCCTGAAAAGCCCATTTCGGCTCGCCGTCAGGTCTAAGGGCATAAAGCATGGCGTCATTGCTGCCAAAATAAATGCTGCCGTCAGTACTCACAGCTGGGCTGCTCTCGACAGAACGTTTAGTTGGAAAAGTCCACTTGAGATTGCCTGAGACTTCTTGGGCCAGACTGGCAGAAGCCGATACCAGTAGTGTGCACAGACCTGTGATGAGTAATTGGGACGACTTAAACACGGCCAGACCCTTTCAGGAGTGTTTTAATCAGTGTTTAATCATTGTGCGGGATCTGGCAGTTCGAACACAAGTCGGCAAGAAGCTCGGGATTCTTTACTGATTTTTTCCTGCCCATAGCCCATAGCTCATCGCCTATAGCCCCTGCTAAACTGAATTTACCAATTTTACCCCCATTTTTAACCGGAGGATCCCATGACAACCCCTTTAACCGTCCTGAGCGAGGACGAACAGCTTTTTAAACAGATGGTGAACGATTTTGCTCGCAAATCGCTTAAACCTCATGTCGCTGAAATGGATCGCGACGCCAAGTTCAAACCCGAACTGATTAAACAATTCCACGATCTCGACATCATGGGGATTGAAATCCCTGAGCAGTACGAAGGTGCTGGCGCCAGCTTCTTTATGTCGATCCTGGCTGTCGAAGCTCTATCTGAAGTTGACCCCAGTGCAGGCGTGCTGGTTGACGTTCAGAATACTCTGGTGATCAACGCTCTTAACCGTTGGGCCAATGAAGAACAGAAACAAAAATATCTGCCCAAGCTGGCTAAAAACTGGGTAGGCGCTTATGCTCTATCTGAAGCGGGTTCTGGCTCTGACGCCTTTGCTCTGGCCACAACTGCTCGTGAAGACGGCGATGATTATATTCTGCAGGGTCGTAAACTCTGGATTACCAACGCCGGTGAAGCGGGTCTGTTTATTGTCTTTGCCACCACTGATAAAAACCTCGGCTATAAAGGCATTACGGCTTTCCTGGTTGAGCGTGATTTTGAAGGCTTTAGCGTTGGCAAAAAAGAAGACAAGCTCGGCATCCGCGCCAGCAGCACCTGCGAGCTGATTCTCGACAATTGCCGCGTCCCCAAAGCCAATGTGCTGGGTGAAGTTGGCAAAGGCTATAAAGTCGCAATTGAAACCCTCAACGAAGGCCGCATCGGCATCGGTGCCCAGATGGTCGGTCTGGCTCAGGGTGCTTTAGATGGCGCGATTGCCTATTCTAAAGAACGCAGCCAGTTTGGCAAAAACATTTCTCAGTTCCAGGCCGTTCAGTTCCAGCTTGCAGAAATGGCTGTGGAAATTGAAGCCGCTCGTCTGATGACCTATAACTGTGCTCGTCTAAAAGACGCTGGCCTGCCTTTCTTAAAAGAAGCAGCGATGTGCAAATACTATGCCTCTCAGGTTGCTGAGCGTGTTGCTTCAATGGCCTTAGAAATTTACGGTGGCAATGGCTACACCAAAGAATATCCAGCTGAAAAATATTTCCGTGACTGCAAGATCGGCAAGATCTATGAAGGCACCTCAAATATGCAGCTTCAGACTATTGCCAAGCTGATTCTCAGCTAAAGCTGAGGGTTTTGAGTGGTGGGTGGTGAGTTTAAATCCAATCAATCCCGCTAAACCATAATCAATTTAAAAATCGTGTCATTCTAGCCTTTGGGTTGGAATGGCACGATTTGTGTTTAATAAGCTATTGTGGACATAAGTTGAGCTAGGGAAAAGATAAATAAAGGAGAATTTTTATAACGCAACAAAATCAAAGTGTAGAAATTGATCCTGTGATTGACCAGGCGATTCAACTAGGCCTAGCTTTCTATAAAAATAAGCGGGAAGGAATTTGGGGTGATGGGGCTTTAATCATTTCTCTCCCAGAAAAAATTCAGCGCGCCATTCATGAATCTGATACTTCTTATTTGAATCGCTTTTTTGCTCATAGCCAAGTAAAAGCCTTTTATTATGAGCCTGATCCGATTGAGCTAGCTAAAGAAATAAGTACTCATCAGGTTATTAGCCAGTTATCTCAATTACTTATTCCTTCTGTTTCACCGTGTCACAAAACGCTTTCGGTCCTTTTTGCAGAAGCAGATTTAATTATGCAAAAACCAAAGTTTGAAGACGTAGTTTTCTTCCTTGGTAGAATTGCAACCACGCAGGCGTTTATTGAACCCTGTATCCTTGAGCAATTGATGTTTGATTGTTTACCGACTTCGGCACGCCTTGATCCCCAGGAACAACTAACAAGTTCGTTTCCTGAATGCATGGTTATTTTCTGGTATTTGCTAGAGTACATTCGAGACATAAAAATGCTACCTGGTTTAATAAGTTCAGTCGTGGTTCATGAACTTGAGTTTGAGCGTGATTGTGCAAATTTCCATCTGAAATATCCAAATACAGAAGCGTTAGAATTTTTGCTGGAATATAATCCTGACCCAAATGGACTTTGGAGAGGAATGACTAGCTTGGATTTGGCTTTACGATACTTAAAAAATTCTTCTGACTCAGAATTTATTCAGTTGCTTTTGAGGATGGGAGCCAAAACTTCAGATGTTCTCCGCTATGAGGCTCAAACTTTGATCGACGAGATCATTGCTTCTCTATAATTTGATTGGAAAAAGCTGGATTGAACGGGATTTAAATTCCAGGTTGTTTTCCACCAGTTTCAAGTTCAAAGCGTGTTAGAATTAGCACTCAAAAAATAGCTTGATTTTAAGGGATTAGATGAACGGCTCTAGTTTGATTGAGAGCGTTAAAGCGGCTTTTGCAATCGCTGATAGTTCTGCTTATCTGATGGAACACGATATTGCTGTTTTAAAAGGTATGTCGGGCCAGCGTTATCGCCGTTTTATTAATGAGCTGATCCGTGACTTAAATCGAACCATCTCAGACGTTCATTATCTGGAAATTGGGACCTGGGCTGGTAGTACGGCCTGTTCTGCAATTGCCCATAATAATCTGACCGCCACATTAGTTGACAACTGGTCTCAATTTGGTGGGCCATCCCAGATCTTTTTTCTCAATCTCTCACTGTTTATTTCACCTGTCACGCGAGTCAGCGTGCTGAATCGGGATTATTGCGAGCTCAATTATCATGAGATGAAGCCTGTCGACGTCTACTTTTTTGATGGTCCTCATGAGTATCAGGATCAATATCAAGGAATTCGGCTGGCAAGGCCTGCGCTAAAAGATCATTTTGTGCTGATCGTGGATGACTGGAACTGGCCCAGTGTGCGGTCGGGTACGCTAGATGCCTTGCGAGATTCAGATTTAAATGTCTTATGGAGCCGAGAAATCCGCACCACTGAAGATGATTCACAGCCTGCTGTCGGGGGACGGGAATCTGAATGGCATACTGGCTATTTTATCTGCGTAGTCCAGAAATCTGGCGCAGCGCTTTTTGATCAAAGCTGACTTAACAAAGCTGAATGAAACTGAACAACGCTGAGCACTTCTGCAATCACTGACTAAGACCTCAAGGAATGTAACATGACGTCATCAAATGCTTCATCTACCTCACTTAAACCACTACTGTTTTTAACCGGCAATGCTGGGAAGCTCAAAGAAGTCCGTGAGTTGATTCCGAATATCGAGAGCTGGCCGGTTGATTTGCCTGAGATTCAATCTGCTGATGCCCGGCAGGTGATTGAGGCCAAATTATTAGAAGCTGTGCGCTTAAAACCTGGCGCTCGTCTGATGGTTGAAGACACTTCACTTTATCTGGATGCTTTAGGTGGTCTGCCAGGACCGTTGATCAAATGGTTTATTGCCAAAGACTCTCTGGGTTTGCAAGGGCTTTATGAGCTAGCGTCTGTCAGAGGACAATTAAAGGCTAAAGCGACTACCTGGATTGGTTTACTTGAACCTTCAGAGACGGGACTTTCGCTGCATTTTTTTCAGGGGACTGTGCAAGGGGAACTGGTTGCGCCGCGCGGAAATCTGGGCTTTGGCTGGGATCCGATTTTTAAGCCTGAGGGCAGCGAACACAGTTTTGCAGAAATGGAATCGGATGAAAAACAGCGCTATAGCATGCGGAGTTTGGCTCTGCAGGCGATGAATGAATATTTAAGCCTGGTGAAATAAAGTGAAAGTTGTCCACAAAGCCTGTGCTTGTGTTGTGCGTCAAGGTGAGATTTTGGCCTTTCGCCATCCGCTGGCGGGGAATCAAATTGTCAAAGGCACAATTGAAGCAGGTGAAGACCCGCTAAAAGCTGTTTTAAGAGAGCTTGAAGAAGAATCGGGTTTAGTTCATACAGCGGCTGAATGGATTGGTGAACTTGAACATCTGATTCAACGAGCTGAGTCGCTTACTGAAAAACAAATCTGGCAGCTTTATGTTATACCTGCTCCAGCTGAATGCCAGGAATATTGGGAGCATCTGGCGATTGGCAGCCCGGCTGAAGAAGGTCTGTTATTCAGTTTTTATTGGCAAAAGCTAAGTGGGCCGTTTCAAGATTTTCATCCTGTGTTTGTGCGAGTGATTGAACAGGTTGTGAACTGGCAAAAGCTTCAGCAATAAAAAACCGGAGATGCTTTTAAGGGCATCCCCGGCTGAGGGGTGACAGGGTATAGACCTTGTCAGGTGGCGAAAAACTCTCTCTCTAACGCTTGAGTCATGTGTTGAGAAACTTATCTAGACCAACTTGTTTAGTCTTCGAGCATGCAGCGCATGGAGGGCGTTAGCACAGCGACAAAGACAATCAATGAAATCACTAACATGTTAAAGGCCTCTAAAGGGCTCGCGCTGGCTGGCGCGACTTGGTGGGATGGCTCGGGTGATGGGTTTGTTCCCAGCGTGTAACCTGGGCTTCAACTGCCTGGTAGAGTTTGGGGCGCGTTTTACCAAAATCCAGACAGAGCGTACCGCAGCGGGAGCAGAGCTCGAATAAAACGTCCGCCTTCGCGGTGCTTTGAGTGAGGTGAAACTGGCAGTGTGGGCAATTCATGGTGTAGCTCCTTCCGGCGATATCGTCTGTTTGGTTTCAGTAAAGCCTGTTTTCTTTACCGATAAGTAAATTGACGGGAGAAAGCTGGTCGGGTTCCCTGAATTGAAAATTTTTTATATCAACTAAACTTGGCTAAATCTGGCTAAAGCTGCAGGGCGGTCTGGGCCTCTGGGCTTAAACGGTGTGAAAGCGGGATGCTGACTCGAAATAAACAGCCTCCACCTGGGGCGGTTTCAATCTCAAGCCGGTAAGCTAGTTTTTCGCAGAGGAAGCGCGTAATCGGCAGGCCCATGCCTGAGCCTTCACTGGCCTCGCTGCCGGGCAGGCGATAAAAAGGCTCAAAGATTGCTTCACGCTGCTCAGACGGAATCCCGGGGCCGGAATCCTGAACTTCGATCAGAAGTTGATCGGGTTGATTGCGCAAACGGCAGATCACACTGCCCTGGTGTGTAAATTTAACGGCATTGCCCAGCAGATTAAGTAAAATCTGGCGCAGCCGGGCTGGATCGGTGCGGACGTTTGGAACTTGTTCAGGCAGCTCAAGCAACAGTCTGAGGTCTTTTTCGCGGGCGAGGACTTCCATCAGCTCCGTGACCTCGCTGACTAAACGACGGGCATCTGTATCCTGCCAGAAGAGCTCTATTTTGCCGGCTTCAATCCGTGAAAGGTCCAGAATCTGATTCACCAAGGCCAGTAAATGTTCACCATTGGCGCGAATCCGGCGTAAAAACAAACGTTCACGTTCGGGTTCAAAATGGTCTGGTTTACTGAGTAATTGGCCAGAAAAACCAATCACAGCGTTTAGAGGCGTCCTTAATTCATGACTCATTTGCGATAAAAAGACCGATTTAGCCTGGCTGGCGGCTTCGGCGCGCTGGCGCTCCTGCTCATAGGCGGTGACTAAGGCGTGAACACTCCAGGCCATACTTAAACCAATCATGACAACGGCGATCAAAATATCCATCAGGGCCTGGCCAGAGCTGTTATAGACATAGACCCATTCAGGGTGCTGAACTTCCAGCCAGCACAGGCTTAAGATGACGCCCAAAGTGAGTAAGAGCAGCTGACTTAGCTGTTTGCGCGGGAGCATGACTGCGCCCAAAATGACCAACGCAATAAAATACATTGGGCCGGATGAACGATACCCCCCATTGGGGAACCAGATAACCGATAAGGTGCCTAAACCGGCTAAGAGCAGGCTCATGGCACGGGGAGGTTTGTCTGGCTGTTTGCGCCAGTCGAGCAGTAAGCCCAGGGTAATCGCTAAACAGCTTGCAATAGCCAGATTGAGCCAGCCTGAGAGCTCAAGCAGGATATTGCCAATCAGCGAACTGGTGCCGAGCGCGAGAAAACAGAGACAGACCCCCACAAACGTGCGATCAACAATCGACGTCTTAGGGGTCAGGCCCAATTGAGTCAGAAATTTGATCCAGACAGTCTGGAGGAGATGCGGCTGTTTAGAAGGCCTATGCGGCTCAGTCATCA
>CAJYHH010000915.1 GCA_913773825.1 Candidatus Sericytochromatia bacterium
CATCCCCTAATGAAGCCTGATAAGCTGTGGCGTCAATATTTAAAGGCCCAAAGCGCAGCACTTGGCGTTCAATCAGTATTCCGCCCGTCTGAACGGCAGGCTCAGAAGTGTTTTTAACTTGGGCTGAGCGCCGCAGCAGAGCCCGAATCCGAGAGCGCAGAACATGGGTCGAAAAAGGTTTTGTAATATAGTCATCTGCGCCCAATTCCAGGCCAACAACCTGATCCATTTCCTGATCCATGCCGGTCAAAAATGCAAACGGCTGTTCTGGGTTCTGACGTTTAATTTCGCGGCAAATGTCTAAACCCAGCAAATCAGGCAAGTGAATGTCACACAGCACCAGTTCAGGTAATTCCTGCTGATAGAGCTCAAGGCCCTGCTTGCCTGTAAAAGCCTGATAAAGTTCAAAGGGATCATAAGCCAGAACATCAGCAATCAGTCTCTGAATGTCTGGATCATCTTCGATCACCAGAATACGCATTTTTGAAGAGCTTAGCATTTGCCTTTAAATGTAGCATATACAGCATTCAACCGCCGCCCGAGGACGCTTCTATGTCGATTTTAAACAAACTTGTTTATAAACTCTGCTCGGTTTAAGTTGTCCGAGTGCCTGTATAAGGCGTTAGTCCCTGTTCGCCCTGATGAATAAAGATACAGTTACGGCCAGCGCGTTTGCCGCTATAGAGAGCTTCGTCAGCCCGACGCAGGATTTCTTCATAGCTGCTGTCCTGGGGATCATATTGGGCAACGCCAATACTGGTTGTAATCTGACGAATCGGCCGGCCTTCTAAGTCAAATAACTGGAGAGCGGCAATGGTCCGGCGAATTTTTTCGGCGGCAATCGCTGCGTTTTCAGCGTTGGTATTGGGCAAAATGACGGCCATTTCTTCGCCGCCGTAGCGTACGGGCATATCGGTACGGCGCACAGTCTGGCTTAAAACCTGACCAAAGCTGGCTAAAACCTGATCCCCCACTTGATGACCATATGTATCATTAAAATTTTTAAAATGGTCAACATCCATCATGAGCAGAGCAAAGGGCTGTTCAGGATTGCGCAGACAACGCTGAAATTCATTCAGCACCAGTTCATCAAAATAACGCCGGTTATAAAGCCCCGTCAGCTTATCAAAATTGGCCTGACGATGCAGTTTGGTCACATCCGTCAGAATCATGACAACCCCGGTGACTTCACTCTGAGGCCCAAAAACCGGCGTGAGCGTCAGATGATAAACACCTCGCTCTGTGCTGACCTGAACTTCTTTTTGCTGGCAGCGATGAAGAGTGGTCAGCCAGATATCCTGCCACTGTTGAGGCATAATTTTAAACACCCGACTCATCAGTTCCTGAATATTGGCGCTGGTAATATTTGCACCTTGTTCCAGCTTCAGAATATGCAGAAAATTATCGTTGTAAAAACGAATTTCGCCTAGCGGATCGCAGACGACAACGGGATTGGTTGTACTTTCTAAGACCGTACTAAAAAAGGCTGATTCCATTTCGCGAATCGTGACAAGTCTGACCATGGCGCCAATTTTTTCTTCAACACCCGGAATCAGTCCTGTTGCGGGATCTTCGCGCTGTAAATAAGCCTGAAGCGAGTGCATCGCAGCCTGGCGCATGTCTTCCAGCAAGGCTAACTGAACCTCATCAATCAGATTCTGACTGGCAAAGAACAGTTCATAATCCCCAAACAACTGCCCATTGCGGTTGTAAACCGGCAAATGTAAAAAATGCCCTTGCGTAAATGAACAATAGGCTTTACGCAAAGCCGGAGGCAATTGTTCTAAAGGATAGACCAAAACCTGGGTAGCCTGAGTCTGAACTAACAAATCAAAACTATAGGCAAAGGGCAGGCTATCAAAGGCCAGGACCGGCGGCATATGAGGATCTTCGCTACTGGCGACAATCTGAGCTTTAACATCTTGCAGCACCAGCTGACGGCGCTCCGGGTCAAAGCGTCTAAACGCCACCCAGTCAGCCTGACTGACATAAAACAGGGACTGAAGAATATTTTCAAGTCTGCGGCTCATGCCCACTTCAGGCAGTTTTTGCTCATATTCTTGTAGCTTGGCAATCTGATTATTAATCGCCAAATAAGAGCGTAAATTAATTAAAGCGGTCTGACCCAGCGCCAATAATCCAAAAAAGCATAAAAAGGGCCCGCTGTCGATCAAAACACTCAGATAGCAAAAACTCAGCCAGATCAACCCGGTTATCAGCGTCATGGTCCCCATCAGCAGTAAATACTGCTGCAGCAGAGAATAACGGGTAAATAACAAACCGCTGCCCACCCCCAGCAAAACCAGAATCACGCAGATGATAACTGGTGGTACCCGATACAGCGGCCGGTTGTCTAATAAACTCTGAGCAAGATGAGCCTGAATCTCAGTTCCGTAAATGGGGGTGCTGGTCTGATCACCATAAGGACTGGTTGTGACATCCCCCAATGTCGGGCTAAACGCCCCTACTAAAACCAGCTTGTCTTTTAAGCTTTTACGACTGGTACCTTTTAGAACATCTTCAAGCGACAAACGCGTAAAAAAGCCGGGCGGCCCCTGGTAATGCACCCGAAACAAATCACCCTCTTCAAGTTGCAGCCAGGCTTTATCCCCAAGCATTAAACGCCCTTCGCGAATCTGCAGCGCTTCGGGCTTTAAGCCCTGATACAAACGCGCCAGCTCAACGCCCATCGGAAACAAAGCCTGACGAGGTTTTTGCTCTTGATCCAGCAGGCTTGCTTCCATAAAACGCGCCACTTCACCTGGATACATCGAGACATTCCCCAGCGCCGCAACTCGTTCAGTTAAGCTCGCCATGGGCCGATAGCTTTTAAACGCGGCATAGTCATAAAAAAACGGCATGACTAAATGAGGACTGCGTTCAACCGCTTTAAGCAAAGCCTGATCAGTCTGGGGAGACTGTTGACTGGGCGTGGACAGCAAAATATTAAAGCCAACCGCGCGAGCTCCAGCCTGATTGAGTTCGTCTAAAAGCTTGACATAATGTTCGCGGGGTAAAGGCCAACCCAGTGATTCAATGGTTTGATCCGTGACGCCGATCAGCACAATTTCAGAATGAGGATGCGGACCCGCAATCCGAAGACGAAAAAATTGATCCTGAAGCGCATAATTAAGCCAGTTCAGCTGACCGCCGAGATACAACTGAGCAATCAATAGCGCAAAGATCAACCCGATAAAGCTCACGCTAAAGGGAGCATTGTCCATAAAGATCGCTTTGATCCGCTGTCGTAACTTCAAAACGCGTTTGGCTCTTTCTACTGCAGTCTGTACTGATTAGCTTAGCTGAACAACAAAACCGATAAAATCATCTGCATGAAGCATAGCAGCAATACATTCAAATATTATAAAATCAGATGACAAAAAAACAATGGAGGGCCTTATGAGCTTTCAAAACGATCCTTTTGAACCTTTATTACGCCAGACTCGCACCATTGCTGTGGTTGGGATCTCTGATAATCCCTCCCGGGACAGTTACCGTGTAGCGCGTTATTTGCAAACTGCAGGCTATACACTTTATGCCGTCAACCCAACGCTTGACAGTGTTCTAGGCCTCAAAGCCTATCCAGATTTACAGTCACTGCCTGAAGCCGTTGATTTAGTCGATGTCTTTCGCCGCCCTGATGCTTTGCCTGAGATTGTCGAGGATGCCATTGCGGCAGGCGCAAAAGCGCTCTGGCTCCAATTTGGCGTAATCCATGAGCCTTCAGCCCAAAAAGCGCGTGATGCGGGACTAAAAGTCGTTATGGATCGCTGCATTAAAATTGATCATGCTGGTTTGCGCTAACGCAAATGAAGCGTTTTGCAGATGATAGTGCGATAATGTGTAAAGCCGCCCCTAAGGGAGACCGATATGAATCAGATTGGCCCCAAGCTATCGTCTAAGCTGCCCCAAGTACGCCTGCGCCCGCTGCAGGAAATTCTTGCAGCTGCGCCGGCAGCCAGCTTACCTTTGCTGCTGACTGGCGCAGCCAATCTACCGCCTGATCTGCCCGCTAAAATGCAGCCGGACGCCATCAGGCTTCAGCCAACTGCTGCAACAGGCGCGATGTCGACCACCTTGTCCTTTGTTAATTCCCCTTTAATTGGCGCTGATGATCGCGTCCTGCATATCGGTGACTCACATACGGTTGGCATTTATGGCCGTGAAATGGACAAACATCTGCGCAGTACGGGGGCCAGAGTCGAAACGTATGGGTCTGCGGGTTCTTCACCCCGCTGGTATATCACTGGCCAGGAAACCCGTTCAGGCTTTTTTGGTCGTGACGAAGAAGGAAACACAGATGCTCCTGCAGACTGGAAACAGCTCCACCCCACGCCTAAACTGCCCGATTTGCTCGGGCGCTTTAAACCCAATATTATTATGATTTCGCTTGGCGCCAATCTGATTAACGCCAGCCCGGAAGCCATCGACAAACAAGTCCGTGAACTGGCTGATATTGCCAAAGCCAGCGGTGCCAAAATAATCTGGGTTGGCCCACCCGACGGACGCGAAAGCGATAAACCCAACTCCAAACAAGAAGCTCTCTACGCCCAATTACAAAAAAGCGTGGCGCCTTATGGTGCTTTTGTCGATTCACGCCCCTTGACTGAATATCCAGCCAGTGGTGGTGACGGGATTCATTATTGGGGCCCAGAAGGCACTAAGATTGCTAAACAATGGGCCCAGGATGTCTTTAGCCAGATACAGGCGATGCAGGAATAGCGGGTGGCTAAAAGCTAAAAGCCAAAAAGCCGCGATAACTGATTAAGTTATCGCGGCCTTATTAGTCAGGTACTCTTGATCTTTCTCTATGAGCTACCAGTGACTAGCCCTGCGCATCGGCCTCGGCTTCAGCTTCCAAATTCACTTCAGTTACGGTCTCTTGATTGTTTTCATTTACAATCACCGTAGCTGCACCGCTGGTTTCTTCAGTCACAATCACTTCAGTATTGCTGGCAGGCTCAGTAGCATCACTGGTGATTTCACCGCTAACGCTCATACTCAGATTAAAAGTGTAGGTTTTGTTTGTGCCGTCTTTTAAAGTCACGGTTACCGTACCGGCACCTGTGGCGCTGCCGTCTGCGTTAACGACGCGCTCTTCATGGCGCTCCCGGACGCGGCCATTTTTCCAGGTTGTTTTAGCATCAACCAAAACATTTTTGCTGCCATCAGCGTTATGAGTGGCAATCCGAGTCACTTCACGCTCAAAGGCAGGGGTTTTTTCGGTCAGCTTAAACTCAACTTTTAGGATTTTACCGTCCAGACTGGTTTTAGCCAGCACCGTCTCACGGCTGATATTCAAGCGGCTATTTTTAAATTGAATTTTAACGGTTTCTGTCACGCTGCCGTCAGCATTGGTAACACTGACCGTATCGCTGGTACGAGTGGTGTAATCGCGATGGCGAAGCTTCTGCATCTTCTCTTTGGCTACTTCATGTTTGAGATCCAGACGGGCATCAATTGCTGCCAGATGGGATTTAAAAACATCCTGGCGAGCTTTAAGCTGAGCAGCGACTTCCTGCTTAAACAGTACTGGGTCAATGGTAAGTGTATTGTCGGCGTTAACGGTTATCGCACCAGAGCTTTTGAGCTTAGCTTTAAAACTCGCCCGCTGAGCCTGCTCCTGCTTTAAACGAGCCTGGGCGCGAGCCTGAACCTGGGACGCCTGCTGGGCAGTGACGCGACGGCCACCGACACCGGGTAAGTTAGTGGCGCGCACAACCGGCGCCACAACCTCAAGCCGCAGACGCGCATCTGTACTGGCCCGGTTGCCCAGCGCCTGGGTTGCAAAGCCAGCCTCACTCTGAAACAGCAGCACAGCATCGCGATAAATGGCTTCGTCTTCATGTAAAGCCGTCATGTCTTCCGCCATGCTGGCGCTGCTGACAGCCGCACTGGCTTGGGCACTTGTCTGACTAGAGGCCTGAGCAGAATTCTGAGTGTTGGACTGGGCGGCTGTCTGATTGGGCTGGTTCTGAGGCGTGTTTGCAGTCGGAAGCTGAGCAGCAGGAGAACAAGCAGCCAAAACCATCAGGGTCAATGCGGACTGAATCGAGGTGCGAAAAACGTTTTTCATGGTGGTATCCTCTGTTTGTTTAATCTTGTCAATCGAGAATCAAGCTTATTTGTTGGTCGTGATCTTATTCAAACATTTAACTTGCCATTTTGTCAAGTTTTAAAATTCCAGTTTGGCAAGTTTTGTTTTGTTGCTCAGGCTGTTTGATCTTTATGACTCGCCGATGAATGACTCGTATGTCTTTAAAACTTCAGGCTATAATCAAAAATAATGAGGCTCACAACCCGAATGTTGAAAAAATCCGCATGGCTCATAACCCTTCTGGCGTTAGGATTCCATCAG
>CAJYHH010000916.1 GCA_913773825.1 Candidatus Sericytochromatia bacterium
TGAAGCTGCAGAGTCAGGCGATTGTCCTGACGATCCTTGGGTAAGTACAAGCGATAGCTGCCGCCACCCAGATAAGCGACTTTGGCCTGACCGGCCCCAACTGCACTCAGCCATTCGCGCTGGGTGCTTTCAGATTTAAGCAGCGGTTCGTTGTCACCGCCGCTGAGCAGATACACATCATGGGTTTTGATGGACTGAGAACCAGCAACCAGAGACTGAATCTGAGCAAAGTCCAGGGGGGTGAGTTCACCTGCAGCATCCTGAACAAAGAGATGTAAATCCGCTGACTGAACTTTGGCGCTGAGTTCAGCCAGACTGGCGGCCTGGCTTGTCGCGGGGGGCTGGTTGGTTACGGGCGCAGACGCCGGACTGCAAGCCGTCAGCGCCAGACCCACACTCAGACTCAAGCTCAGATTTAAAGACAGGCAAAATAATCGTTTCATTGTATAAGATATCCTTTTTGCTCTAGCATCAATCGTTAAAAACGTCAAAAACGGGCAGAATCAAGTTGATTCTAGCAAAACCTCAATTCCCATCCTAGCAAATCTTGATTAAATTTTATATATCAGAAAGCCACTTAATGACTGCAGGATGACTGCAGCCTGTCAGGTCAAACCAAATACTTGAGACGTCAGCTAGTCAAAAAAATAGGTTTGATTGTATGATGAAATTCGCTTCAAAACCCAGGAATCATCAAGATTACCAAGTGAAAATGCTTAAACAAATTTCAGCAAACAGATGTTAACCACTTCTCATTCTTCACCGTGTTTTCTTACGCTGACGGCAGACCGCCAGATCCAGGATATGTCCAGCGATTTTTTTGAGGTCACTGGATTTACCCGACAAGATTTTTTGGGAAAGCCCTTTGAAACGGTTTTGCACTGGCAGAACTCACAAGGACAGCGCATTGCTTTATCAGACGTCCCAAGCGATGCAACCCTTGAATTGTGTACCCAGGCGGGCGAGCGCAAACAGCTGCAGCCCCAGATGGTTCCGACCCAGACCGGCCAGTCGCTGCTGTTTTTGTGGGAACAGCAGCCTTTTAAACAACTTGTTAAACAACTTGAGCAGACCCAGGTCAAACTGGCCGCCGTTGAAAATCTGACGGCGATCGGCTCAAGGGTGAGTGATTTTAAAACAGGTAAACATGTGGTTTCAGACGGTTATTTGCGCGTTTTTGGGCTCGAACCCGATAGCGAACACGCCCTGGAAAACTTTTTCCCTTATCTGCACCCTGAAGACGATGCGCGAGTCAGAGCCAGCTTGAATTTGGCCCTTCAAAATGGGGGGCCGTTTAAAATCAATACGCGTATTATTCGGGCAGACCAGGCGATTCGTCACATCAAAATCAAGGGCTTTATTGAGCTTGAAAACGGTGAGGCTGTCTTGCTGCGCAGCACCCTGCAGGACGTCACGGAAATCTTTGAATCCCACACCCGGCAGCTGCGCCTGCAGCAAACCTTTGAACTGTTTTTTCAACATGCGCCTCTGCTGATGGGCCTGGTAAAGCTAGAAGGCGACGACATTCTGCACCTTTCCGACAATCCCGCCACCTACCGCTTTTTTGGAGCCCCGCCAGGCAGTCTGGACAACCGCAGAGCGTCTGAGCTCGGAACACCCGCGCCGATTTTAGAGCAGTGGCAAAAGCTCTACGACACCGTGCGCAAAACGGGCCACGAACAGCGCATGGAATACGATCACCCGCTTCCTGAGGGCGCCTGGGCACGTCTGCAGGTCACAGCGGCCCCTTTGGATCAGAGCGTTGGTCTCTACGGTTATATCGCAGAAGACATCACCCAAAGACACCTGGCAGAACAGCAGCTGCGCGCAAGTCAGCAGCGTTTTGTCAGCCTGTTTGAAACCATGTACACCTTTATGGGCCTGCTGACCCCTGAGGGGATTTTACTAGAAGCCAATCCCGTGGCGCTGGATTTTGCCCAAACCACTCTGGCCGAGGTCCAGGGTCACTATTTTTGGGACTTGCCCTGGTGGCAGGTCGACGAACCCACCCGCAACCAGTTACAGACCGCCATCGCCCAAGCTGCCCAGGGGGAGTTTGTGCGCTATGAAGCCAACATCGCCACCCCCTACGGCACCACCACACCGATTGATTTTTCGATTCGGCCCTTGACGGACGAGACCGGCCAGGTCGTCGCGCTGATTCCCGAAGGGCGCGATATTTCTGAGCTTAAGCACAAGCAGGTCGAGCTGGAACGCTCCAATGCTGAACTGCAGCAATTTGCCTACATTGCCTCTCATGACCTGCAGGAGCCGCTGCGCAAAATTATGGCCTTTGGCGAAAGACTGGAGTCGAAGCTGAGCGCTGAGCTGGACCCCAGTGCCTCCGACTATCTCAAACGCATGCTTTCAGCGGCCCAGCGCATGCAAACCCTGATTCAGGATTTGCTGAGATACTCACGCGTGACTACCCAAGGCCAGGCTTTTGTGCCCCTTGATTTAAATGCCCTGTTCGAAGAGGTCAAAGACACCCTGCAGCTGGCTTTAGAAGAAAGCCAAGCCAATTTGGTCTGTGACGCGCTACCGGGCATTGCGGGAGACGCCAGCCAAATCCGCCAGCTCTTTCAAAATCTGCTCAGCAACGCAATCAAATTTGTTGCACCGGGCCAAACGCCTCAGATTCAAATCCGCTGCCGTGAAGAACACCAGAACGTGGTGATCGAGTTCCAGGATCAGGGAATTGGCTTTGATCCCCAGCACCGCGAAAAGATTTTTCAGATTTTTCAACGCCTGCACGGTCGTTCTGAGTACCCCGGCAGCGGCATTGGCCTGACTCTGTGCCGCAAAATTGCAGAACGCCATGGCGGCACGCTGGAAGCCCGTTCTCAGCCCGGTCAGGGCGCCTGCTTTGTTTTGAAATTTCCCAAGAGGTCTTGAATATGCCCAGCACGCCCTATTTGCTGATCGCCGATGACGACGACGATGATTGTTTTTTAATCCAAGAAGCACTTCAGGAATTTGATTTCCCGGCGCCAACGCGCTTTGTGGCCAACGGCCAGGAATTGCTAACGGCTCTGGAAAAGGAACCTTTTAATGGTCTTGTTTTGCTCGATCTCAATATGCCGCTGATGGATGGGCGCGAAGCTCTGCAAAAAATCAAGCAAAATCAGACCCTGCGTCATGTGCCGGTGGTGGTTTTGACAACGTCTAACTCCCAGGAAGATATTCAACTGACCTACACCAGCGGTTGCAGTGGCTATGTCACCAAACCCAATTCTTTTCAGGATTTGGTGAGCATGCTGAACAAACTGTCAGACTACTGGTTTGAGACAGTCCACATGCCACCGGGCACAGGCCGACACGCCTAGAGGAGCAAAAAGTGCGCATTCTGATCATTGACGACGACGAAGACGACTATGTTTTGACCGAAGCCCTGCTCAAACACCTGACCCCGGATCTACAGCTTACCTGGGTGCCCAGTTTTGCCGAAGGCCGCCTGTGTCTGTCTGAAAACAACTGGGACATTGCGGTGGTGGATTATCTTCTGGGAGCGGGAAATGGCCTCGATCTGATCCAGGAGGCCCGCCAAGCGGGCCTGACCAAGCCGATCATTCTGCACACGGGCACCACGGAACCGGCTTTTTTTGAACAGGCCCGGGCCCAAGGAGCCAATGCCTGTATTTGCAAAGACTATCGCCTGGACTCCCCGCTGCTAAAAGTGATGCGCGAACTGGCAAAACAAGACTGCCTCACCCCTTAAGGGCTAAAACCCCCTGCTGATTGAGTCGGTGGACCGGATACCAAATTGGGCAGGTGTTGTAAAAGCTCACACACTCGTTAAAAACATTCCGCAAGGCTTTATGTTGATGACTGCTTGCGTCTCTTTTGGTACGCTCCCAGGCTTTCTGAACAGTTGCAACGTATCAGGTTTTTGGCTCTGATCTCGCATCTGAGTAGCCAGGGTTATACGGTGTGTCTTCAACAGGCAAGCTTTCCCGGCGCTTCACCCCCTGCTGCAGGACCACAAGACAAATGTCCAGAACGCGGCTATCGAAGCCATCGAACAGCTCACCGCCTTACCGAGCTGAGGCTTCATCAGGGCAAACTTGTGAGGCGCGCCGAGGGGGTGCTAGACTGTACGCAGCCAAAACAAACGGGTTCAAGCGAGTTTTTAATGGGCGTTCTGACACAGATCCTGGATACGCTGATCGATCTGCCTGAAGATTATGAAGAAATCTTTGATTTCCTGGATCAACACGATGCCCAGAATCAAGATCCCTGGGGTCTGGATCACCAGGTGATCAAATCCAGCCTAAAAATGGTCTGGTTTCTCTATCGCCATTATTTTCAAGTCCGGCTGTTCGGAGCCGAAAAGATCCAGGATCGCCCTTACATGGTGGTGGGCAACCACACTGGGCAAATCGCCATCGACGGCATGCTGCTGTACTGCGCGTTCCTGACTCAGATCAAGCCTCCGCGGGTTTTACGGGCGATGGTGGAGCGTTTTATTCCGACCACGCCTTTTTTCGGTCAATTGGTGGCTTCAGGTGGCGCGATTCTGGGCGATCGCCAGAATGGCAAATACCTGATGGAGCGCGGGGAATCCCTAATGGTCTTCCCCGAAGGGGTCCGCGGGGTCGCCAAAAACACCCCGGAATTTTATCAGGTCCAAAGCTTCAGCACGGGCTTTTACCGCATGGCCTTGATTAACCACACGCCGATCATCCCCTGCGCCATCATCGGTTGCGAAGAAATGTACCCCTATATTTATCACCCTCGCAGCCTGGCCGCCCGACTCGGCCTACCGGCTCTGCCCCTGAGCCTGGGGATGTTGCTGGGTCCTGTGGGCGTCCTGCCGCTGCCGAGCCCGGTGGACATCATTCTGGGGGACCCGATTGAACTGCCGCCTGAGCTGAATCTGGATTCTCCCGATAAGGAGATTGAAGCCCAGGTCGCTCTGATCGAGGCCCAGATTCGGGCCATGGTTGCCGAAGGCCTTAAGCAGCGCCGCCCCTTTAAGGAGCGGGTGGGCCTGCGGGATCAGCGGAGCCTCTGATGGCACGACAAGTGATGCCGCTGCAAGCCCAAGACGTGAGGTCGATTCTGGTGATCGGCGCAGCCGGGGGGCTGGCCCGGATTCTGCTGCAGCGCCTGCACAAAACCTACCCCGAGGCCCAGATCATCGGTGTCGATTCCCGTCCCCTGATGCCTGCTGAATCGCCTGCTGAATCGACCAGGCTGAGCCTGCAGTCCTTTGCCTATTCCCGCGGCAATTTCGAAAAACTGTTTCGCGAGCACCCCTTCGATCTGGTTTATCATCTAGGACGCGTCAGCCACGCCAATATTGGCCCGCCCCTGAGCCTGTCCAAGCGCCTGGATCTGAACATCATCGGCACAAACCGCATTCTGGAGCTCTGCCTCAAACACGACATCAAAAAAATCGTGATCCTGTCCACGTTTCACGTTTATGGCGCCCTGCCAGATAATGCGGCCTTTCTGGATGAAACCACCTTCCTCCGCGCGAGCATCGCCTATCCGGAACTGCGGGATGTGGTCGAAATGGACCAATTGTCCACCGCCTGGATGTGGAAAAACCAAAACCACCTTGAGACGGTCATTCTGCGGCCCTGCAATATCATCGGTGCCCGCAGCAACAATGCCATCA
>CAJYHH010000917.1 GCA_913773825.1 Candidatus Sericytochromatia bacterium
TAAAATGCTTATTCAAACAAAAAACTAAAAAGACGAAAGTCATTTAACTTCCGTCCTTTAAATCTACCAGAGCTAAAGTCCTACTCTATTTGTCCTCTAGTTCACGCTTACTGGACGCGTTTGAGGAAGAGCTCCTGGCCGACAATCGCAGACAGCTCAGCAACACCTTCAGCTTTGTTGAGCTTGATGCCTGCGCGATTGCTGCTGGCCAGACGAACCTGGACCTCAAGGGATTTATTGCCAGCGTTAACGCCCAGCTTGAGGTCGCTGCCCGTCGCGCTACCCGCAACGTGCTGACCTTCACCGGAATAAGAGCCCGCTGCCAGATTGGCGGTCAGACGATAGGTATTAGCACCTGTTTTGCTGACGTCGAGGCTAAAGGTTCCACCCGGCACCAGGGCTTTGATGATGTCATTTTCAAGCGTCCAGGTACCGATATAGCCATTGAGGTCAGAGATATTGGCACCCACTTCAGACTGAATCTGGGCTTTAAGGGCATTGAGATCAGCTGCGCTGGCTTCGCCCTGAGAAGTCGGCTGATTCGGATTGGCTGGTGCAAACACCAGACGCTGATTGTTCTGAGTGGTAATGGTAATCTGACCACCGTTAGACTGGTAGTAGTTTACAAAAGCGTTGACATCAAAGTTAGCCAGGGCAAAATAACCCCCGCTGAACATGCCCTGCAGATTGGCCATTACATTGGCGCTGTTTTGCTTAACCGCAAATTCACCGCGAGTATTAAAACCGCCTGTTACCTGGCCATTGGACATAACAAAAGCACCGCGACTGAGGTTTGAAACGCGCACCATCTGATAGGTCTGGCTATCACCTTTAAGCTTTAAAGCAAGCACGCTGTTTTGACCGGTTTTGGGCAACAGGAAAGAATAAGCGCCGTTACCGCCAAACAGCACAATGGGCTGACCATTGACACTTTTACCGGCCAGCTCCAGACGGGCTTTTTCAGTATTGTAAGCTTCAGCAGCGGTTGAACCCGGCAGCACAATCTCAGAGCTGGAAACTGTTTTGCCGTCTACGCTCAGCGACTCAATCCGATCAGGGGTTACGGGGCTGACCACGCCGTCAGCGCCTTTAACCAGCAGCATCGCGTCAAAATTGTCGACTTTAGCTTCAACCTGAGCAGCTGTCAGGGCACCCGAATCACTGGGTGTGCTGGTCTGGCCATTAGGCAAGGTGCTTGTACCCGTAGGGCCGCATGCGGTCAGGCCTACAACGACAAACAGGCTCAAAGAAACTGAACAAATACGTTTCATAGGTA
>CAJYHH010000918.1 GCA_913773825.1 Candidatus Sericytochromatia bacterium
CAAATATTCTGACTGATCTGAGCAAAGTTGGCTTAATCCGAGCAACTGAGCCCAAAGGTCAGATTTACCGCTATAGCCCTACCAACCAGGGACTGGCTGACGTAGTCAAACAGCTTGAAAGTGTCTATGCTAAACATCTGATTCAGGTCACCAATCTGATTCACGCCCGTGGGCCCAGCAGCCTGCAGCATTTTGCTGACGCCTTTAAAATGTTTAAGAAAGAAGACAGCTGATGGGCATTGTGATTTACCTGCTTTGTGCTGTAACAGCCTTCAGCTGCGGCACTTTGCTTTTGCTGAGTTATCGCCGCACTTATGCCCGACTGCTGCTGTGGAGCGGGCTTTGCTTTGTTGGCCTGAGCTTCGCCAATTTAATGGTGATTGTTGATTTACTCACAGGCCAAGATCTGGATGTTTATACCTGGCGAAATATTGTCAGCTTATTTTCAATGGGCCTGCTGCTTTATGGCCTGATCTGGGATAGTCAGTCATGAACCACACAATGATTATGGTTAATGCACCCCTTAATCTGTTTTTATTGGGTGCCATCAGTATGGCGTTGCTGGTAGCAGGACTTTATTTTCTTAAGTTTTGGCGCCAGACCCATGATAGTTTATTTTTAGTTTTTGCCTTGTCCTTTTTTGTCGAGGCGGCTAACCGTACCCTTTTAGCGCTATCGGATAACCCACGCGAAGGCGAACCGATTTTTTACATTATTCGCCTTTTATGCTTTGTGTTGATTTTAGGCGGAATCGTCAATAAAAACCTTAAAAAGTAAGTTGACCCTTGCAGCAGAAACTGTCACAGACAGCCTTGAACATCTAGCTTAAACTAAACTTACTTATACTTCTGTTTTTGAGTTAACAGGCAATCTGCGCCTATATCTCTTGGAAGAATTGGTTCAAGGAGCCCCTTAGGGGGCTCTTTTTGTCAGCATGCTTAAGTACCTTTACACGCTTACAAAATCAGCCTGGTTAAAATTTTCTAAGAGTTGCTGCAACTGGTCATGACAATGACTGCGGGTGTGTTCATCCCCAGCCAGCTTAAGGGATTGAATCAGGGGATGAAGCTGCTGACGTAAATACAGATTACGACTTGTCTCTCGCTTAACGCGAGCAAAGATTTCAGCCAACAGGGGTGAGAGTTCACGCTCACGCTTCCAGCTAAGATAGACCTGCCAGCAGGTTTCAAGCTGTTGACGCGCGATAATCAGGGATTGCTCCTGAAGCTGCTGCTGATTTTCCAAGCGCTGGTGAAAAGTGTCTAGATGATGAAGACGGACATGAGGCAATACCCCCAGTGCAGGTGAGACATTATTGGGCAAAGCCAGATCGGCAATCACACAAACCGACTGACGTTCAGGCCAGCCGTTTAAGCTCAGCACAGGTTCTGAAGCGGCTGTACAAACCACAATTGCATCAGCCCAGGCTAAGGCATCCTGAAGCTGATCCCAAGGCTCAACAGGCCATCGGCTATTCAGGCGCGGCGAACGATTGACCAGACGCACCTGCAAAGCCTGGCGATGACGTAGTTGACGCAAAACAGCCTGACCGAGCTGACCAGCCCCGACAATCAGCCAGCGCAATCCTGTCACCGATCGGTCTAACTCAGCGCTCAAAGTTTCAATTGTCAGACTTTCAAGTGACTGAGAACCACGCCCCAAACCACTACAGTGCCGAACCTGCCGACCTGCAACTAAAGCTCGCGAAAACAGTTGATTGAGCTCTTGTCCGCAGTGAGCAGCCTGTCGAGCTGACTCCCAGGCGCGGCGTAATTGGCCTGAGATCTCCGTTTCACCCAGCGTTAGAGAATCAAGACCAGCCGCAACGTCAAAGAGATGTTTGGCAGCATCATCATCTTTGTAGACCTGATACTGATGGGCGACTTCCACACCCGCGCGTTCAGATACCCAGGCTTCAAAATGCGCAAGGGTATGGTCCGGCGCTTGCGTCAACACATAAATTTCAAAGCGCTGACAGGTCGAAACCAGAACCAGCTCCTGAATTCCATCATGTTTCAGAGAGCACAGGCAGTCAGCCACACAGTCTTGTGAAACAGCAAGTCTTCCACGCTCAATGACAGAGAGTGAGTCCTGCTTAAGCGACCAGCAAAGCATTGTCATGAACAAACCTCCAGGAATTTAGGCAAACCCGGCCATCATTGCTGGCCGGGTTAAAACAATGCCTAGAAATTTGTACTCAGACTTTTCAGGAAATTAACCAGATCCGCACGTTCTGCAGCATCACTCCGATAAAACGGATGCGGCGCATTAGCACCACGGCTGGGGTCAAGCAGATTTTCCAAACTTGGCACCGAAGCGTCTTTTAAGAAGGTCCGGTTAGCCGGTGGGGCCAGATCCAACAGCAAGGGTAGAGCATTCCCACGCATTTGTCTGGGGCTGGCATCAATGATGATCAGCTTGTCATCAAAGGTTCCGGGTGAGTTTAGAATCGGCGACAGGGCAGCATCACCGCG
>CAJYHH010000919.1 GCA_913773825.1 Candidatus Sericytochromatia bacterium
CCTAACTCAGGCGATTGAACTTTCACCCAATGACCCCAGTTTTTATTACCATCGCGGTGAAGCCAACACGGCTCTCAAACAGTACCCCGAGGCCTTAGCTGATTATAATAAAGCGCTGGATCTCGACGAAAAAAATCAGCTGGCTTATTCAGGGCGCGGCAA
Organism: Candidatus Sericytochromatia bacterium; assembly: GCA_913773825.1. GTDB lineage: Bacteria > Cyanobacteriota > Sericytochromatia > UBA7694 > UBA7694 > CAJYHH01. The sequence goes on from CAJYHH010000919.1 coordinate 163, forward strand.
ACTTTATTTGACGATGAGCCGCTATGCTCAAGCCAGTGAAGATCTCAGTAAAGCCTTACGCATGGGCAGCACCGATATTCAAAACTGGTATGCTCGTGGTCAGGCCTATTTACAGCTAAAACGCTACCCAGAAGCCATTAACGACTTTACAGAAGTGCTTAAGCGCAACCCCAAATCCGCCAACGCTTTTTATAGCCGTGGCATGGCCCACTCCCTGCTTAAACACTGCCCCCAGGCCAAAGCTGATTTTGCCAAAGCCTGCAGTTTAGGTGATAAAACCGCCTGCCTGACCCAGAAAGTGAAGTGTCCGTAAGCGCCAGGGGCACAACTCGCTATGAGCCACCAGCTTTATTTGCTCCTGCACATTTTCGGGCTTCGGCCTGGAGCTGGGGCCAGTTAACATCAACTGGGGCATAGGTCTTTTTAGGGAGTTTGCCAATCGCGGTGTGAATCGCCGCTTCGCGCTCAGATGACAGCGGGTGGGTTGAAAGAAAAGCGGGCACGGAGCCTTTTTTGGCTTCTTCAGCCGACATCCATTTAAAAAACTGCTCCATGCCGCGCGGATCCACTCCGGCTTGATCAAGCAGATTAACGCCCAGAGCGTCAGCTTCACTTTCCTGGCCGCGGCTAAAGCCGAGATTGATCAAGCTCGCACCCGCACCCGCGACTGCAATCATCACTGAGCCCATATCGCCAAACACCAGCGGAATCATTAAGGTCACGCCAAGCTGATTAATCACCCCTTTTAAGCCGTGGCGCTGCAGCACATGCTGCGCTTCGTGGGCCATCACGCCCATCAGCGCTTCTGCAGAAGGCGCTTTGGCAACAAGCTCGGCGTTTAAGCCAATATTGCCGCCGGGTAAAGCAAAAGCATTGACCTGCTGGGACTTCAGCACCTGATACTCAAGATTATAAGGGGTGCCTTGTAAACTCTTTTCAAGTTTGGCTTCCAGGGTTTTAATCCCTGTGCTTAAAGCCTTGCTATCACAAGCAGGCGTGTCTTCAAGCATGCTGGCATAAGCCTGTTTGCCAAGCTCCTGTTCCCAAGTAACAGGAATTTTAGCAATGGCGGTATCACGACCCCACAGAGCCACGCGAAACAGCCCGCAGGCAATGGCGCCCAGCAATAAAAGCGTTGCTAATAAAAGGGCCATCAGGCCTTTAACAACGCCCTTTTTTTTGCTCTGCTTTAAAATCTTGCCAATCACTGACTGCTGAGCTGAAGTCAGATGGGGAGACATCAGGTTCAGCAAATCTGGATCATTGACATAGAGACAGTCCTGACCGTGATGGATCGCCACCATTCGGTTTTCACTGCCTGTCCATTCCATATTCAGACTGCTATAAGTCCAGTGTTCACGCCCTTCAGGAGATTCCATCACCAGCCCCTCAGCATCTGCTACCACTCGCACGCGGTATTTATCACCGTCTGCCTGGTAAAGTTGTCCGTCGTACATGGAAGCGACCTCCGGGGCCAGCGAAGCTGGCGTTTTGGGTGGTGGGTGGTGAGTGGTGGGTTTAAAGGCAAAAGACAAAGATGTGAAGACAAGATCTTCGTCTTAACACTCAAAACTCCTACAGAACCTTCGGTTCTGCATAAGTGCCTTGTACACATCGCCCTACGGGCTCTGCTACAAACACTTAACTCACAACCCAAAACAGCACTCCGGTAGACGGAACAGCTTGTTCCGTCTACCGGAGTGCTATAATACTTCCAATCTAGCAATGGAAGCAATCTGACCCGGTATTCCGGCCGGGCGTCGGGAGTTTTGATGAGTACGGATGCGGTACCCGAAAGAGATTTTGAACGACTCAAAGCCTCATTGGTTTCTTTAATCAGCCATGAGTTGAGAACCCCGCTGACGTATATTTCCGCTTCACTCGAAATGCTCGAAATTGCCTACGAGCACCCCGGGATGCAGACCGAGGTCAAACGCTTTTTAAACATCATTGACCAGGGCGTCAAACAGCTCAACGGCACCATCGACGAGCTGCTGCTGTTTAGCAGTTTGGAGTCTGACCCGGTTGCCAAACAAGTCCAGCCCCAGCCAGATGTGGATATTCAGCAGCTGATGGTTGAAGTGGTTAATATTCTCAAACCCAGCTATATGGCCAAAGATCAGGTGGTTGAAGTTTCGATTCAGGACGATCTGCCCAAGTTCCGCATGGATGCCGGCAAGTTTTCAGAAATTGTGCTGCAATTGCTCAGCAACGCGATTAAATTTACCCCTGCCAAAGGCCATATTCGCGTTTTAGTCATGCGTGACACCCAATGGCTGCATCTGATTGTTTCAGATACTGGGCCTGGTATTCCGCCTGAATTACACGCCCGGATTTTTGACCCTTTTTATCAAAAAGAAGATCATCTGATTCGCGAACACGGCGGCTTAGGACTGGGGCTGACCTTGGTTCAGCGTCTGTGTCACGCCATTGGCGCCCGTTTAGAAGTCTTCCCAGAAGAAGGCATGTACACCGGCACTAATTTTCAGGTGCGAGTACCTTTACAGCTGCCAAGCTTTGAACAAGGCCCTGAGCTTAAAAAAGCCGTTGAGCAGATGCAGCAGCTTTCACTCTCTAACGCCGAAAAAGAAGCCCAGCTTCAGGGTCTAAAATCCCAGTTAATCCGCTATACCGAAGATCTACAGCGGGCTTATCAGAGCAATGATCAAAAACAATCTGCGCTGGACTCGATTTATCTTGAGATGATGAGCGGCTTTGCAACGGCTTTAGAAGTTCGCGACCCCTTTACCCGCGGCCGCTCCCAGCGCATTGCCCGCTATGCTTCGCTTTTGGCAGAAGAAGCAGGCCTCGATGATGAAGCCC
>CAJYHH010000920.1 GCA_913773825.1 Candidatus Sericytochromatia bacterium
GTCTTGAGCTAAATGATGTTGTTTCAGCTTCGGTTATGAATGGAAATACCAGCGATGGCACAACTGGTAACGGCTTCCAATTTGCGCTGAACAGCAGAAATTTGGTTGTGGTCGGTCAGCCAGTTAATATTACGGTTCGTAATGCTGGTGCCGGTCAGTTCTCAGTCAATCGTACGGTTACAGCGGCGACTACCAATAACACCAATGACTTTATCAAAATTGATCAGCCTCTGGCTTCAGTCAATGTCTCAGCTGCCAATAATGGTGATGGTATGACAGGTTCTGAGCTGACGCTTGAAAGTGTAACCAATTTCCAGACCGGTGATTCTGCTCTGTATAAAGGCATGCCTTGTGCGGATGGCAATCCCTGTCAGATTACGGTTGGCGGTAATCAGTTCCGCTTAAGTTCACCTGTTGCTCGTTTAGTTGTGACCAACAGCAATACAGGTAACGGGACAACGTCTAACCGTCTTGAAGTTGAATCAGTGACTGGTTTTAGCCAGACTGATACGGTTTTACTGGGTGGCCAGACTCGAACCGTAACCGGCATTACGCCTGGCTTTGGCGATCCACTTGCGGGTGGAACTTACCCCAAAGTGGAACTGAGCACACCGCTCCAGATGGTGATTTCTCCAGGCAATACTGGCGATGGCGTGAATTCACCGATTGAGGTTAATTCAGTTCAAGGGTTTGTGACAGGTCAACGTGTCAGCTTAAATGGCACAACCTATACTTTAGGCGCGGTTAATGCAACCACACCACCAACTGTGATGCTGGGTGCGGCAATCTTAACCACCACCGTTGCAACGGGTAATACAGGTGATGGCACCGTTGCCGCACCACTAAGATTAACTTCTGTAACAGGCCTGAGCCTGTCTCAGAAGCTGCGTTTCCCAAGCGTTGGCCTGACGCGTACCATTACGGCGATTAATTCAGGTACTAATACCGTGACACTGGATGCGCCGATTCTGAGCAGCAATACCACTACTTTAACGGGTGTTGCGGGCACAGGTGCTGTGGGTTCACCTGTTACTTTATCTGACGCTTCCAACTTTAATGTCGGCGACGTGATTAAGTTTGCTTCTGGTGAGATTCGCACGATCGCGACTAAGACAGGCAGTGATATTACCTTAAACTCAGCTCTGGCAGTTGCAACCAACACAGGTACTGTAACTGAGCTGCTCAGTAATCCTGATGTAGTCAATCTGGCACCCGTGGGCGGTAATCTGGTCCCACGGGGAGACAATGTTGCAGGTGTTTCTGCCGCTGACTTCTCGCTGAATCTGGTACCCAAAAACGGGGCCTTTACACTGGTTCCCGTAACGCTGACTAACGCTCGCATCAGTCGGATCCCGATTTCAGGCTCTATTTATATGGTGCCGAAGAGCGGCGTACTGAGAAAGTATCAGTCGTTTGGCTTTAATCCCAACACGGGTGATTGGGATAATTCTGACTTTACAGTTGGTTCACCAACCCCAGGTCAGTAACACACTCTAGTCCTGAGCTGATTAAATCAGCTAAAGCAAAGGCCCCAGAGATTTTCTCTGGGGCCTTTTGTTTGCTTAGCGATCAGTTATCTTAAACAATATCAACCCTTACAGATGCTTTATGCGTTGCTTGGAAGACGCGGTGAGCGAGGCGTTGGGGGCTCTTTTTCAGCATGATCTTCGAAGTCAATAAAGGGGAAGCTATTGAGCTTACGGCCGATCATAATAAAGCTCAGAATATTAAGATAAGGATTTTTCATCATCTGTGAAAGCTGTCGAGTCAGGACGGGCAACTGCAGCATTTGATAGACCACTTCATCTACAAATTCAAAACCGACTTGATCCATTAAGCGGCGTAGTGATTCGTTAGAAAAATAGCGAATATGATTATTGCGCAAGGCTCCGTCTTCTTGATAAGCCCAGCCTTCAGTCAGGAGATTAATCAGCGTTGAAATATGGCCTACGTTATAAGCAACCAGGTAAGTCTCACCTGCGGGCTGGACGTATTTACGCAGCTCAAGCAGCAGGCGTTCTGGGTCCAAAGTCTGTTCAAGGCCATGAAACACAACTAATAAGTCAAAATGTTTTTGTGGCAGATTTAATTTAAGATGAGGCTGGTCGCGGCTGGTATCCCGCCAGTCATTGCTTAGGCTGTCTAGTTGAACAAACTCCAGCCCTGCGTTTTGGCAGTGCAGCTGCATTTCAGGCAAAGGGTCTCCGGCGCAGAGAATGCGTTTATGCTCGGGTTTGAGCATGGCTGTGAGCTTGGCTGCCATTTGCTGACGATACTGATCGTACATCGGGCCTTAGGTCCTGTTCCTTACAAGCATCTTGATTTCACTTGCATAAAGCATATGTTGGGGAATCCGCAGAGATGCGTGATGCTCAATTTTAGTTGCCAGTGATTCCACCGCGGGGCGGACGTTTTCGACGTCTTCTATTATAGTATAATCCGGCGGTTCCGGTTCCAAGCCACAGTGCTTTAGCATGGCTTCCACTTCTTCAAGTTTGAGATATTTGAGCAATGGGTTACGAGCTGTGCTATGTTGGGTCTGCCAGTTAAAAAACTGGTTTAAGGTACGCATATGTAAAGGGTTGAGCCATTGCAGCATGATGCGTCCATCTGGTTTGAGCCAGGTTTTAAGCTGTTTAAGGGCGGCTTCAGGGTCTCGTAAGCTATTAAGCGTGCCGTTTAGCAAAATAAAAT
>CAJYHH010000921.1 GCA_913773825.1 Candidatus Sericytochromatia bacterium
GCAAACCTTATGGCCCGCCCCGTGGTGGCGGTGGTTATCAGCGTCGTGAAGGTGGTTTTCAAGATCGTCCACGCCGCAACAGCCCGCCAATTGCGATTCCAGATTCACCCTTTTTGCTGCCTGAACATCCTTTAACTCAGGATTTTCAGCGTGCTATTGGCATGGCAAAAGGGACTATTGTTGATGTTGACCCGCGCAAAAAACGCGGCATCATCGAAATCGAAGGCTTTCAGTATAAGTTTGAAGATGAACGCAAGCGGGATCTTCAGCGCAAATACCCGATCCAGAAATTTAAAGACCGGGAAATTCAATTTGCTTTCTGGCCGACTTACTCTCAGAAAGCGGCCCAATACCGCAAAATTGATGAAGCACCGACGATTAAGATTGCCAATCTGCGTCGGACACTGCCCCAGCCCAATATCGTCGAGATTATTGGTCAGGTCTTGATGGTTGAAGAAGCCCTGTTTGTGATGAGTGTCTTCTCTGCCAGCCAGCGCAAGAAGTACATGGTCACCATTATGGGTAAGTTTACGGGTGAAGGCGGCGAGTTTATTCAGATGCTCGGCAAGCTCAATGATGGCGGCATTCATTATGAATCTCACCGCGTTGTGGCAGAGCCGGCACAGCAACAGCCGCAACCTCCTGCTGCCCCTGCTGCTCCGACCCCTACGCCTTAGTTTTTGAGTTCTGAATCATTAGGCCCGCCTTAAACCATTAAGGCGGGCCTTTTGTGATGGTTTATAACAGAGGGTCTAAACCAACAGACTCCCATCAGATTACTAAAATTGTTAAACTCTTTTTTTCAACATCCCTTAAGTTATTTTTGAAAAATTTTGCACAATCAGGGTTTAAACTTTTTTAAGCTAGGGAACAGATAAGTATCGATGTTTCGAAATATTAAGCAGCTATCCAAAAATACGTCTTTCCCGTTAAAAAACTAATTTTCCCAATTAACTGAGGGTACAATCATCATGCACTATTCGCAGCGATGGATTCGCTTGTCTTTGGTCTGTTCTTTATTTGCCGCCTGTGCACCAGGGAGTTTACCTGCTGGAACTCCTTCTAATCAGCCTGATGTTCGCGCCTCAGCTGAAGCCCCGACTCCAGCTACTGGAAGCTCGAACCCAACAGCTGGTTCAGCGCTGGGAAATCCTCAGGTTCAGCCTTCAGCAGAAGCTCCCAAAGCGAAGCCTGAGTTTGCTTATACTGGGGCTTTTCCGACCGCGATTAAAGGACAGGCAGGTGCTAACTATACCGGTCTGCTTAAACTAGAGTCTGTCAGTGACCGGGCTGCTGCTAACAGCCAGATTGTGTATAAGCTGGCTGCCCAGCCTTGGGCAGATGCAAGCGGTCAGGCTGTAGATGGCCCTGCAACTTTGCCAGCACGCTGGAATGTCAAAGTCTATCAATTAGATACCAAAGGTCAGCGTTACGGATCAGCTGTGGCGAGTGATACATTTACAGGTGAGTTTTCTGAAATTCGCTGGAACGGTGTCAGTGCAGAAGGGCAGCATATGACAGAGGGACGTTTTGTTGTTGCGGCTGTGCCAGAAGGATTTCCCGCTGCCCCGGTAAAAGATCCTTTACTCTTACTCAATACGCCTTTGCCAACTGACGCACCCGCACCTGAGTATGCCACAAGCCATTTATTAGCGCGCTTTCGCGATCCGGTTCAGGCTGCTGCCCGTTATCGCTTACTTAATACTGATGCTGCGGGCTGGAGTAAAGTTAGCGTTCAGGCAAGTGCTGAACCCGGCAAAGAACGAGAAGCCTTATTGCAACTGGCCCAGAGTCTGGTTAATGACCCCAATGTCGATATCGCTGAACCCGATATTACCTTTAGAGTTGGGTTTCGCCCCAATGATCCGCGTTTAAATGAGCAATATGCGCTGCAAAAAGTCAAAGCTGAAGAAGCGTGGGATCTGGGCATGGGCCAGGCTGGGACGGTGATTGCGATTATTGATACTGGCATCGACCCCAGTCATCCGGATTTACGCGCCAGACTAGTGCCTGGCTGGAACGCCATCACGCGCTCAAATGATACTCGTGATGACCATGGTCATGGTACTCACTGTGCGGGGATTGCCGCTGGGATTGCTGATAATTCAGAGGGCATTGCAGGCTTAGCGCCTGGCAGCAGCATCATGCCGGTTAAGGTGATGGGCGCTAACGGCAGCGGTAGTTCGCTGCAGATTGCTGAAGGCGTGCGCTGGGCTGCTGACCATGGTGCCCATGTCATTAACCTTAGTCTGGGTATGAGTATGGGTTC
>CAJYHH010000922.1 GCA_913773825.1 Candidatus Sericytochromatia bacterium
CTGGAGTTCAGACGTGTGCTCTTCCGATCTACGCCAGTTGTCAGCTTGCCCGTTTTCACCTGGCAAACACAGTTTTAACTCATAAACAAATGGGCTTAAATCCTGGGCTGAGGCTTGAATGGCAGCGTAAAAACCAGCGAGATCATCAAACTGAAAATACTTAAACCATTCATTCAGACTGCGACTGCGTACTTCTTCATAGGGAATACCAAACAATTTGCGCACGCCTTCAGCACCAATATAGCGCATCCGCCGCTTACCGCTGTCTAACTCCAGTTCGTATTGATACAAACAGCCTGGAATCAAGTCAGAAAGCCGTTGCAGACGCTCCTGACTCTGGCGTAATTGCCGTTCAGCTTCTTTGACCGCTGTAATGTCAGTACTATTACACGATACCGCCCAGACTTTTCCCTGCTCATCAAGCACAGGGGTATAGTTAACGCGCACATGCAGCGGCTGTTCCAGGCCCAGCTCCCGCTCAACGCTTGTTGCTTGACCTTGCAGAGCACGGGCAAAGTTTTCTTCAAAGCCAGCTTTTATCAGCTGGGGCAAAAACTGACGTACGTCCTCACCCATTTCAGGAACGCGCCCAAACAGATCTTGCGCATACGTTACACCAATCTGATTTACTGACAAAATCGAAAAATCCGGTGCAATCAGATAGTTATTATCAGAGGTGCTATTATAAATGGCTTTAAGCTTCATTTCTGAATTAGCAATAGCCTGTTGCGCTCTTAACTGCTCAGTGATATCCCGGCTTAGCCCCAAAAAGCCAAGAACACGTCCATCAGGGTCATGAATCATCGAAATGGCAGATGCCAGACAGCGCGTTTCACCATTGCGTAAACGCACTTCATAGACTACTTTTGTCCCACCGGTTGTATGCAGTTCGCTGCTGACATCCTGTTCTTGACGCTCAATTGGCGTAATGTCAATCAGACTCAGCAAATTACGGCCAAGCGCTTCGCTGCGTGGAACGCCGTAAAATTCTTCAGAAGCGCGATTCCAGAACGTGACATTGCGCTCTGGGTCTAAAACAGCAATCAGATCGCTGACTTGATCCAGCAGCAACACTAAAGCTTCAGGATCTAAAACATGATCCATGACTGGATTTAATAGCGGAGCTATAATCGGCTCTGGATCTGCTGAAGCAGCTAAATGAGAATCAAGCTCAATCGTCGTTATAATCGTCAGATGCAGCAGTAGCTGCTGATTCTGCTGACAGCGCACAGCGCTGACTTGCGCGGTCAGTAGACGGCCATCACAGCTCTCAAAGTTGAGTTCGCCGCAAGCAGCTGCAGGCAGATGTTCAATAAGATCAGCGGGTTGAGAGTGAAGCCGCAGCCCCTCTGCCCAAGGGCACTGAGCCAGCTGGAAAATAAACTGACGACACCAGTCAGAAAGTTGTTTTTCAGCCTGATGATCACAGGGATTACAACAGCCCAAAAGGTCCAGTAAAGCAGGGTTATAAGCTGCTCGGTAACTTTCCGTTTCTAGCCGCAACTGGGCCAGGGGAGAGTAATATAGCAGGGGCTCTAAAGCCGCCAGCTCGTCAGAACCAATGAGTGACCACATGTTGATTTATTTTAGCACCAGCCTGTTTTGAAAGCATCGGCCAAATGGCGTTTTTTGAGGCATTTAAAGCGGGTTTTAAGCTAATTTTAAGCGACGGCTGCAGTTTAAAAAATTTAGTGTATGCTAAAAAGATTCCAGCTCTCTTCAATCTGCGTCAGCAACGCAGCAGAAAGGATCCAGTAATGTCATCCCGTCCTGCTTTACTTGCTTCTCAACTCTGTTTTGCTCCTGTTAAACCCAGCTCTCCTGAACGTGTTTCCCGTAAAGAAAATCCACTTGAACTGCCTGATTCAGCAGCTCAGGACGTTTATCACATTCTGACAGGCGCTTTTACCGAACAAACCGGCATTGACCTGGCGAGTCATCCAGAAACGCTGGCCATTTTTTTAGCCGAAGCACAACAGGTTCGTCTAAAGTTGCAAGAAGCAGACGCGGCTTTCGTTGAGCTTGAACAAGTGCTTGGCACCTACTTTTTTCACTATTTAGTCCTTCGCGAAACCGTTCAGCTCCTGCAAGAACTTCGCGCAGCCGGCATTCAGACTATACAAGGTTCTATTCGGCCTGGGGCCTATTTGCCTCTGGGAACCTTTGCCATCCCCGATCCAGGGCGTCAGCGCTTGTTACTCGCTCAGGCTCAGGCTGAAGATCCTGAATACTGGCAGCTCAACACATCCCAGTTTGCCACCAGCCCCAATCCCCGTGATGTCCTCTGGTTGCCCGATCTGCATCTGCTGCTGACAGATACTCAAGCTCGTTCAGTGATTGAAACAGATATCAGCGGCCAGATTCACTGGCAGCTCAACACCAATAGTCCAGATCTGGCCTTACGCTCACCCGTCCGCAGCACACGTTACCGTGATGACTCAGGCCAGATGCGTTATTTAATTGTGGACCAAGGCCATCATCGCGTGATTGAAGTTTCGGCTGAGCAAGAATTATTGTGGCAGTACGGCATCACCGGTCAGTCCCGCGACTTAGACGGCTATCTGGATTTACCGTCTGATGTTCACTACACTCCTCAAGGGACTTATCTGATTGCTGATAGCGGCAATCATCGTGTTTTAGAACTCAAGGGCCAAAAAGTGATTTATAGCTATACCCAAGCAGATGGTCTCGACTGGCCGGTTTACGCAGAGCGCCTGGGTAATGGCCATACGCTGATTGTAGATCAGCTGCGCCATATGATCTTTGAGTTTGATACCCAACATGTCTGTGTTCGCAAATGCATTTTTTATCAACCGGGTATGGATGAACGTTTAAAAACAGGCAAAATCCAGCATGTGATGCGCCGTGACAATGGCAATCTGCTGATCAGCGACGGCGATCGCTTATTAGAAGTAGATTATCTTAAACAGCGGATTGTTGGATTAACCGCCCTGCGTCAGCTGCAATCCCAGCTCCCGCGCCCGATTGAACTCAGCGATGTGGCAAGCACAGGCTTTAAAGGCAAATCATTTGACAGCTATGAAGCCAGCTCTGGCCCAGAACTGGTTACGTTACGCCAAATGCTCATGAAAGTCCCGCTGTTTGAAGGCGCGCCAGCCCCTCAGTTTTATGAACAACTAGAAAAAATTCTCAAGTTCAGAAGCTTTAACGCCAAAGCTGAAATTGTCGAGCAGGGCAAAGCACTTAAATCAATGTATTTTATTCAAAGTGGAGAAGTAGACTTATTAGCTGAAAAAGCCGGTGAGCCTGTGGTCAGTTTAAAGGCAGGCGAAAGCTTTGGCTTGATGGGGATAGTCTTTGTTGAGCCCCGTGCAGCCAGTATTCAGGCCAAAACAGAATGTGGCCTGTATGAGCTTGAAAAAAAGCTCTTTGATAAACTGCTTGAAAATTATCCTGAAATTGAGGCAAGAGTTCATAAACTGGCTGCTGAGCGTTTGGTTGTCTCTAAACTCAAACAAGGCCAAAACAGTGAAAAAACCCAGGCTCGTTTTCAAGAAGTCCTAGCCGCCCAAAAAGCAAAATTTGCTGGGGCAACGGCTAAAGCCGAAAACAGTCCAGCACCAGCTGTTCAGGCCACGGTTCAACGCGCCAGCTTTAAACCTAAACGTCCTGACTATAGCGAAGCCCAGCGCCATCTGATTCATGAAGCAATCAAGCAAAACCTTCACTGCTTTGAAGTCCATGTGTTTTTAAATATTACCTGCATCATGAAAGGGGCTCGCGCTTATCTGATCTTGATGGTATTAGAAAAACTGGGCAGTCTGATTTATTCTCAGCCCAGCCTCGAAGAGATTCAGGCTGAACAGGCCAAAGGCCTGGAAGTGATTGTCACGCTCAGCACCTCTCACTCACTTGAACAAATAATCGAAGACGCCTCCCAGATTGCCGAGGTCAACAAAGTCGAAGTGATCGCCCTCGAAACAGAGCAACTCACAGCAAAGAGATAAGGGAGGCCAGCTACGCTGGCATTTTGGGTTTAAAGGCGAAGACACAGACGCCGTATTTGTTTTTTGTCTTAAACTCACAATTCACAACCCACAACCCACCACCCATAGCTCATGTTACCCTATGGGCAGAGTCTTTTTAGTCAGGAGTTTACATGCTCAAAGACGCTTCCGCTTTCTTCGATGCTTGGCTGGGGGCCTGGTCAAACGGTGATGTTGAAGCGCTATTGAAGTTTTATCATCCTGAAGCGCGCTATCTTGCACCTGATTGCCCACATGGAATCAGAGGGCATAATCAGCTAAAAGTGTATTTTGAAAACCAGCTCAAGGCTTATCCAGACTGGCACTGGACGCGCCAGGAGCTGTTTAAGGCTGAAACCGGCTGGACCTTACGCTGGCGCTTAGACTGGGCCGAACCCTGGCGACCTGTCATTCAGGGACTGAGCTGGATTGAACTTCAAGACAATCTGATTCAACGTCAGGACGCTTATTTTGATACCCACAACTGGCCAAAACCGGCCTGGAGCTGGCAAATTGAGAAAAATGGCGAGAGATTTGAAATCTCAAGCGATAAACAGCGTCTAGATCGACCGCGTCTACTAGCTATGTTGCGCGACACTTATTGGGCCGAAAATTTAACGCCAGAACAGCTGGAGCAGCGGATTAAAACCTCATTCTGTTTTGGCTTGTATCGCGTTCAACCAGGCCGCTATAGCCGTGAGCTCATCGGCTTTGCCCGCGCTCTGACAGACACGCATACAATTGCTTATCTGGCTGACGTGATTCTGGCCCCTGAGTGGCGTGGCCAGGGTTTAGGCACATGGTTGACCAGCACAGCGCTTGATCATCCAGACCTGCAGCCGATGCGGCGCTGGCTGTTGCGCACCCGTGATGCTCACAGCCTGTATCATAAACTCGGCTTTGAACCTTTACGTGATCTCAATGGCTGGCTCGAACGCTGGGTAGAAGGTCGTGTATGAATCGCATCAACGCTCTGCTTAAAAACGGCTGGATGACTTATCTGCTGATTACGAGTTTTGTGCTGATTTATCTGTTTGAACTCTGGTTTAACACCCAGTTTGGCAATTTTAATCTTAAAATCAGTGGTCCTGCCCTGGTCAATCTGGGAGCCAATTATCCGCAAGGCTTTCAGGCAGGTCAGTATTGGCGACTTTTAACGAGCTGCTTTCTACATCTGGATGCTCTACATCTGTTTATGAACTCTTCAGCGCTTCAGTATTTTGGGCCTTTGCTTGAGCGCAGTTTTGGCCCCTGGAAGCTGCTGGGCTCGTTTGTTTTAACCGGCATGGCAGGATCTCTGCTTTCAACTTTAATGCATCTGAATAATCCCTATTTATCGGCAGGAGCTTCAGGTGGGCTGTATGGCCTGTTTGGGATTATTTTTGTGGTCGGCAAACGCTTTAAAGCCCAGCTTCCGCCAGATTATCAGACCTGGCTCAATCAGACTTTAGGTGCCTTGGTGATTTTTTCTTTTTTGCCCTTTATTGACATGTGGGGGCACTTTGGCGGTTTAGCGGCAGGCTTAGTGATTGGGGCGTTTATTCGCCCCCTGCCGCCTACAGCTGAAGAACAAGCTGAGCTTGAAGCAGAAGGCCGTGAACCCGGCAGCCCTCACCCGTTCCAACAAGAGCAAATCTAAAAACAAGAAATCTTTAGGCATCTAAGGCGCATGGTGCCTAGTTAATCGTTTGACATTAAATCAAACTTAACCCCATCAGACTGGCGCCATCCTGGGTCCGATGCTAGTCTATGAATGGTTAGTTATTTCACGATATTTTAATACGTTAATTTTTTAGCTTTTAAACTTTATCTTAGCAGCAACTACAGCCTACATTGCAGCCCGGTCTTTACTCCCGATTTCCGT
>CAJYHH010000923.1 GCA_913773825.1 Candidatus Sericytochromatia bacterium
AAGCTCTTCGATACCGTCGTACTCATGATTAAGCACGGGTTCACGGGTAATTTCGTCGTAGCGTGAATATTCTTTGCCGATTTTAGATTGATCGTGAGTGGTCATGATTAATCTCCAAGCGGCAGGCTAGCCAGATGATTGTAAAAAGGCTTGCTGCGGGCGCGATACAGCCAGAGCACCATCGTCAGGAAAAACCCAAAGAAGATCATCAGGCCAATCAGGCTCAGTTGGGGCATATGGAACAGGGCTAAAACTTCTGCTTTCATTTGACACCTCCGGTCGTCATCTCGGGTTGGCTGGCCACACGGGCCTTGCTCTGCTGGCCGAGTTTTTGCAGATAAGCAATCAGGGCGACAATTTCGCGCTGTTCAAGTTCTTCGTCTTTGACGCCGCCTTCGCGCAGACCCTGGGCAATCCCGGCAGCCTGTTTGCGGGCGTCAGCTTCAGCTGTGCGAATCTGGTCATCGCTATACGGGACCCCCAGGGTTTTCATCAGCTTGAGTTTGTCATCAAGAATCGCAAAATCGGTTTTTTCGGTTGTCAGCCAGCCGTAGTTGGGCATGATCGACTGGGGCACGATATCGCGAGGGTTGATCAGATGGCGGTAATGCCACATATCCGGGTACTTAGTGCCCACGCGGGCCAAGTCTGGGCCCGTGCGCTTAGAGCCCCACTGGAAAGGCCGGTCATACTGAGACTCAGCCACTTTGCTGGGTTCGCCATAGCGCAGGGTCTCTGCAACCATGGGGCGAATCATCTGAGAGTGACAGGTGTAGCAGCCTTCTTTGACGTAGACGTCACGGCCAGCCAGTTCTAAAGCGGTATAGGGCTTGATAGTTTTGTCCATCGGCACAAATTCCTGAACAGTCAGGGCCGGAATAATTTCAATCACTGAACCCACCGCAATTGCCAGTACACTCAGGACCGTAAACACAGCCGGCAGACCCTCAAGCATGCGATGGCGATTACCCAGCTCTGAAGCATCAATCTGAGTAATGCCTTTGATGCGCGGCGCGGTGTGGGTTTCTTCAGCGGGGACCGTAGCGCCTTGAATTGTTTTAAAGAGATTCCAGCACATCAGCAGGAAGCCGATGATAAACAGGGATCCACCGACTGCACGGCCCCAATAAAGCGGCACAATCCGGGTTACAGTCTGAATAAAGTCAGGGTAGGTCAACTGGCCTTCGGCGCCCATGGCGCGCCACATCAGACCTTGGGTAATGCCGGCAATCCAGAGCGAAAGACTGTAGACACCGGTGCCGGTCAGACCCAGCCAGAAGTGAGCGTTGGCCAGTTTAATTGAGTGCAGGGGACGGTTCCAGAGTTTGGGAACCAGATAATAAAGCAGCGCAAAGGTCAGCAGGCCGTTCCAGCCTAAGGTACCGGCGTGAACATGGCCGATTGTCCAGTCTGTGTAGTGGCTGAGCGAGTTGACGGCTTTAATTGAAAGCAGTGGGCCTTCAAATGTGGCCATGCCGTAAAAGGTCAGCGCTGCCACAAAGAATTTCAGCACAGGATCTGTGCGGAGGCGATCCCAGGCGCCACGTAGCGTCAGCAGACCGTTGATCATGCCGCCCCAGCTCGGTGCCCAGAGCATGACAGAGAAAATCATGCCCAGCGTCTGAGCCCATTCGGGCATGGCGGTATTGAGCAGATGATGGGGGCCAGCCCAGATATAGATGAAAATCAGGGCCCAGAAGTGAATAATTGAGAGACGATAGCTATAAACCGGACGCCCCACGGCTTTGGGCACGTAGTAGTACATCAGGCCTAAAAACGGCGTGGTCAGGAAAAAGGCCACAGCGTTATGACCATACCACCACTGCACCAGGGCGTCCTGAACACCGGCATAAACCGGGTAACTCTTTAACAGGCTGACCGGCAGCTCAATTGAGTTAACAATGTGCAGAACCGCAACCGTGACGATTGTGGCAATGTAAAACCAGATCGCGACATAAATATGACGCTCACGGCGGCGGAAAATGGTGCCAAAAAAGTTAACGGCAAAGATCACCCAGACGACGGTGATCGCAATATCAATCGGCCATTCCAGCTCAGCGTATTCTTTACCGGCGGTAATGCCCAGAGGCAGGGTAATTGCGGCTGAGACAATAATCAGCTGCCAGCCCCAGAAGTGAAGTTTACTGAGCAGGTCATTAAACATTCGGGCTTTAAGCAGGCGCTGGGTTGAGTGATAGACCCCGCAGAATATCGCGTTGCCGGCAAAGGCAAAGATTGCCGCATTGGTATGCAGCGGGCGCAGGCGGCCAAAGGTCAGCCAGGGTAAATTCAAGTTTAAACGCCAGTCCGCCATTTGCAGAGCGGCTAATAAGCCGACTAAAAAGGCGATCAGGCCCCAGCCCATGGTGGCGAGAGCAAACCAGCGTACAATTTTGTCATCGTAACGAAAGCTCTCCAGGCTGGCGGGTACCGGGTCTTCGGGATGAGAGTTTATTCGGGTGTTTTCAGCTAGCATAAAGCGATTCCGCTTTCCTTTCTGTGAAACAATTATTCTTCTAGCAAAATGCGATGGGACGGGGTCTCGAGGTCTTCAAACTGGCCTGCTCGGGAAGCCCAGAGAAAGGCCACCAAAAATCCGAGCGAGACAGCAATGGCCATCGGGACAAAGACAATCAGGACCTGCATAACAATCTGCCTCCTATCAGGGCGATGCCCGTTACGGTCAGGGCACTTAAAGGCATGACAATCGCTGCAATCAAGGGCGTTACAAAGCCCAGAACCGCAGCGGAGATTCCGAAAAAGTTATATGTGAGCGAAAAGCCCAGGGCAAGTTTGAGCATGTTGCGGGTCAAACTGGCGTGGCGCAGCAGGGCTGGCAATTGGCCAATGCCTTTTTCTGCCAGATAAATATCTGCGCTCTGCAGATTTTCTTCTGCTGAACCCTGCACCGAAACCCCCACTTTGGCCTTTGACATCGCGAGCATGTCGTTAATGCCATCCCCAACCATCACCGCATCGGGATGGGCTTTAAAAAAGGCCTCTTTGGCTTCTGGGGTCTGACGTGAGAGCACGTTTTCAGGCTTAATCCCAACGGCCTGAGCAATCGCTGCACAGGCTGCGGGCTGGTCAC